>JAIXKT010000008.1 GCA_026932145.1 Bacteroidia bacterium | reverse complement strand
TATATGAATATAGATACATTTTGGTCTAATTAAAATATCATTATCGTATTACTTATTATCAATATTTTTTAGGAATATTACTTTTCTGTTTTCAATAGAATAGGCTTTATTTTGCCAGATAAAAGCAGTTTTTTCGTCTGTGAAATCAACGTCATCAGCAATCCCGTGAATGCTGCCTTTGGTTTTATAGGCGAGGATTACCTTATCTGGATGCGGATTGTAATTACGGCGTTCATCACAAAGGAGAATATGCACCGGCTTGGTAATTTTACTCGATAGCTCTAAATCTCTGATAGCCGATAGATTATCACCAATTAACACTATCTCTTTGTAGGGTGCTTGGTAATTGTTTAGGGCATAGAGCAGTGCTTCTACGTCATTTTCGGGGGTATCGCCCCCTTCACCTCCCAACATAGCAGCTTGGAGGGTATCCAAAACTTCCTCAATATCATTGGGCGGCACAGCGTAAATACCGCCGGTTTTGCCAATGACTTTATTGGTAAAATTTTTTATATCTAACTTTGTGCCACCGTTTTTAATATAATCATCTCCATCATTGAAGAAAAATAAGTGAGCAATACGTTGCGCGTCTGCGTGTGTGCGTATCCAGCGAAGTAACTGAGCAGTATAGGGATACATACTCCCCGTTAAATCTATTACAACCAACATCTTATCCCATTCAGGATATTTTGAAAATACCTTAAAAATCACAGAATCCTTAAATGCAACCTGACCATCCACAAACTTTTTGATTATCCCGATCTTAAAATCTACTAACTGTCGGATTTTATTTTGCATCGAATCTTCTGCGGTGTTGCTATTTTGGGCAGAATGACTAACTTGAAGATGAACCACAAATCCGTGAAATAGCTGCTTTGCAGCTTGTTTATCTATACAATCCGTTTGGATAACATTCTGATAATAAATAGATTGTTTTAAAAACACTGTATCTAATGAAAATAGTGCCTGCAGCCGTCTGTTTTGTAGCTGCCGAAACCCTCCATGATTCCAAGTAGCTGTATCTAAGGGAAATGCAGAATAAACGATTTCTACTTTTTGAATGACTTTGTTGGGATAATTTTTTTTCCAGAAACTTGGCTCATGAATCTGATATTGACCATAACTAAATGGCAAAATCATCACAGAATCAGATTGTTGCGGACAAATATAGTGTGTTATCAAGCTATCTTTGAGCCATATTATTTGACTAAACCCTCCCGATACCAGCAATAAGTACCCCAAAAGTAACCCGACCACTTTGTGCATATTTTGTAACGTATAGCTAAGATACGCTAAAAATAGTTTTGTCGCCAATATCTCCTATTTATTTCTCGATAGCCCTGCCGATTTTTTTTGTTATTTCGTGTTATGCAAGCAACCACTAAGTTTATAGTTTTTTTATGTTTATGTAGTTGTTTTTTTCTGAAAGGATTTTCTCAGGAGAAAAAACTAACCGTAGAAGATGCTGTTTTGAAAGAAAGAACAGTGCTTGGTCCGGCAATTTTACCTCAAATTCAATGGAGGGGCACAACAGGTAAAGTTTCTTATGTGCAAAAGCAAGCTAACGGCAATGACTGGTGGGTGGAAACATCACCACAGATGACCAAAGGCGGTTCTGGTACAGATAGCTTGTTTAGCTTAAATAGCTTTAACGAAGTAGCAATCGCCACTAAACTACCTAAGTTTATGGCTTTCCCTATCTTTAATTGGTTAGATAACAATACATTGTACTTTAATCAAGGTGCAAAATATTATTCATATTCTGTAACATCACGCAGCATAATCCAGATTAGTGAAGTTCCCGCTGAGTCTGAAAATATCCAAATAGAGCCTAAGAACTTTCATATTGCATATTCTCAGGAAAACAACCTGCACATTCGCTATCGGAATGGGCAAGATGTTGCCGTTACTCACGAAACGGACAAAGCAATAGTCTGTGGCTTTCCTGCACACCGAAATGAATTTGGAATCAACCAAGGGATTTTTTGGAATCATTCCGGAACGGCTTGTGCTTTCTATCGTATGGATCAAACAATGGTTACAGATTACCCAATTATTGACTTTGATGAAATGCCGGCTAAATCCAATCCCATCAAATATCCTTTTGCCGGTCAGGCAAGCCACCACGCCACTGTGGGTGTTTTTGACCTAAATACCCAAAAAACGATTTATCTAAATACCGGTGAACCCAAAGAACAATACTTAACCAATATAACCTTTACTCCTGATGATAAACTCATCTACATCGCCATTGTAAATCGTGGGCAAAATGAGCTGAAATTAAATGTGTATAATGCTGAAACAGGGGCATTTATCAAGACATTATTTACAGAAACTCACGCTATTTATGTAGAGCCGGAAGCCGGCCCTGAGTTCCTGCCGAGTAAGCCAAGTGAGTTTTTGTGGCTTAGCGAACGAGACGGGTTTAACCACATCTATCACTATGATACTACCGGTAAACTCATCGCACAAATCACACGTGGAAATTGGATTGTTTCTAAAATAATCGGGTTCAACAAAGCCGGTTCGCAGGTACTATTTTTGGGGAATCCCGAAAATCCAACCAATATGCTACCTTGCACAGCTAAATTAGCTGTTAAACAAGGTGATAAATCTGCCGTAATATGGAGTCAGCTAAAGGGAGTACATACCGCCGTGCATAACGCTAATAACGATTGGTTTGTGGATATATACTCATCAGCCGAAGTGCCCAGAGAAATAGCCATACGAGACTTTAGTTTTCAGGAAATCAAACCTTTATTAAAGGCAGAAAATCCCTTAAAATCATACACTTTGGGAAAAACTACCGTAGGAATTATCCCAAGCGGTTTTGGCCAAACGCACAATATGCCGCTATACTACCGGATGATTACTCCGCCAAATTATGACCCAAATAAAAAATATCCGGCTTTAATCTATGTTTATGGAGGTTCACACGCCCAGTTGGTCATCAATAATTGGCTTTCGGGGGCCAGCCTGTGGTTCCATTATTTAGCTCAAGAAGGCTACGTTGTTTTTACCGTTGATAATCGTGGTTCTGAAAACAGAGGTAGAGACTTTCAGCAAGCTACATTTCGGAAGCTGGGTCAATCAGAATTAGAAGACCAATTAACGGGTTTACGGTTTCTAAAGAGCCATTCATTTGTAGATTCAGCACGCATTGCCGTTTATGGTTGGAGTTTTGGAGGATTTATGACCACAACGATGATGTGTAAAACACCCTTTTTCAAGGTGGGAATAGCTGGAGGCCCCGTGATAGATTGGAAAATGTATGAAATCATGTACACCGAGCGTTATATGGATACTCCTGCCGAAAATCCGGCCGGCTACAAAGAAGCTAACCTACTCAGTGCCGCCCATAACCTTAACGGTAGATTAATGCTGATTCACGGAACATCTGATGACGTGGTTGTGTGGCAACACAGTATTAAATTCCTAAAAGAAGCGATAAAGTCCGGCAAACAAGTAGATTACTTTGTGTATCCGGGGCATCAACATAACGTTTTGGGGCCAGATAGATTACACCTGATCCAAAAAATCACCCGCTATCTATTTGATTTTTTGTAACCTAAATCAGCTATTAGACTTCTTTCCGAATTCACATTATATTTTTGAACTCCAAAATACTTGATATTATGAACAATAGCTATAAATTACGAGCAGAATGTTTTTCTATGATAAATCCTGGAAATCAGATAGTTAATCACATTGTTTTTTTATTCATGATCTTTATTAGTATTTTAACGCAGAAATTAAAATGAAAAGATTATACTTAATTATACCATTACTTTTATTCAGTTTCTATTGTTTTTCTCAAAGTAGATATATTTCGGGAACAACAAAAAAGATTGTTTATACAAGAGACGGCGGCAAATGCAAATGCTGTGGTAGCTCTCAAAAGTTAGAATATGACCATATCATACCCTATTCTTGTGGCGGAGTTAGTGATGCCTCAAATATTCAGTTGCTCTGTCAAGGATGCAACCGAAGTAAATCAAATGGCTGTTATTGTAAAATACATAATAAAAAAGTGGGCAATAACTGCTGCGAAAATAAGGAAACAGTGCCAAAACCACCCGAACCTTCTTCTGATACCCAAAAGACCTCTACTACTTCAAGCCAATGCACTGGAATAACCAAGAAAGGCACAAGGTGTAAAAATATGACTACCAACCCTAATGGACGATGTCATTTACATTAATGATTGGATAAAACAACCTAAATAGAAATGAATAAGAATATATTATTCGCAATAGATGCAAATACAGAGGAAATAATTATTTCAGAATCTCCAAAAGGGAGTAATAAAATAAACTTTATTGAACGTATTGAACGCAAAGACAACGAAATTCTCTATAACGCTGTTGTAACTTTAACGAGCATTGCAAATACTCCAAATCTTGACACTACAATTTTTAAAGCAATGGATAAAGTGTGTCAAATGGCTTATAACAAATACAAGGAAGTTAAGTAATATCTTTCTCGGACTTAGAATAGGAAATAGCTAAGCATTATTACCAAAGTATTGTGTTAATAAATACCGGGGATATACATTGCTTTGATGGCAAATTTTTTCCGGATATACCAGACACTGGCTAAATTCCAGAATATAATACTGAGGCCACTGGCACAGGCTGAGCCTAAGATTCCATAGGTAGGTGTCAAGATTATATTGACAATAATATCGAGTACAGCAGCGATAACTGCAATCCATTGAAATACTTTTTCGCTACCTGTCATTTGCAGAAATACGCCGCAAGATCCTGTGGCAGCGTTGATAAACTGCGCAAAAGCTAATACCCACAGAGCAATTTTACCGGCAATAAATTCTTTTCCAAAAAGACCTAACCAAAAACTGGGCAGCAAAGACGTTATTAAAAGAATCGGAATGGTTGTCCAAAAAATCATCACATTAGAACGGCGCATGATTTTTCCCAACGAAACCATATCGCCTTGGGCATAAGCTTCCGAAAACTTAGGTGCCGTAACGCTATTGAAAGCAACTAAGGTAAATATGGTCAGTTGTGATAATTTGAGAACGACATTGTATATGCCCACATCCGAGTTTTGGTGAAAATAAGCTAAGAACATTGTGTCTGTCCAGCCGGTAAGTAAGCGTATGGAAGAGGCAAGCAATAATGGTAGAGCCGTTTTCAGCAGCCCTGAGGCTGATTCATTGGAATTATCTATGGCAATTCCACGATATTTTTGCTGCCAAAGAAACGATGCTAACAACCACGACAATACAATTCCGGCCCCAAAAGCAAGTATCGGATCAAAAACACCATTAAGCCAAAGAACACCAAACGCAATAGCTGCAAAAATGAATCTAAGGACGTTTTGAAAAACAGTATATCGCATTATGTCCTTAGTTCCTTGAAAAGCAGCGGCTTGGTAGTTTAGCAGCGCAAGCGGCAAAACAAGTAATGCCGATATTTGTAGCGGCTTAATGAGCACTGGCTTCCCTAAATGTGTTGCGATAAAAGGAATCAGTAAATAAGAAATTACCGTTACAATAAGGCCACAAACGACTACATAGTTTTTGCCTATTTTATACACTTTCAGTAGTTTTGTTTTTGCCTCATCGGCTAAAAATGCAGCTACATAACGGACAATGGCCGTTTCTAACCCTAGATTAGAAACCACAGCAGCAATGTTCATAAAGGTAAAGCACACCGAAAAAACACCCCAAGCATCTGCGCCGGCTAAACGGGTTACGGTAACAGTAAAAAGATAGCTCGCTAAAAAACCAAATAGTCTTATAAAAAAAGCTGTACCGCTTTTTAGCACCAATTCGCGGCTATCCGGCTCTTTTAATAGCCATCTGAATTTTGTTAATATTTTCTCCAAGTGTATGTTATTTCTCTAATAAATAAAACACCAGCTATAAAAGCTGAAAAACATAAAATATTGGTACATAATTTCTTAAACTACAAAACAAACTATCGTGATTTGAATTTTTCGTATAAATCAGTTTGTTTATTCGCTAATGATATTTTTCTGCCGGATATAAAGGCCAGTTCTACGATGGATTCTTGCATATCTAAAACGTCTCCGGAAGTTACTATCAAGCTGGCTTCTTTTCCTGTTTCGAGGCTTCCTATTTTTTGGGAACATCCTAAGATTTTGGCGGCATTCAATGTAATTGATTGAAGGGCTTGTTCTTTGGGTAAGCCATAGGCGGCGGCTGTTCCGGCCTGAAAAGGCAAGTTGCGCTGATTCCACATTCCCTCCAATGATAGTGCATACATAATTCCGGCTTCTTGTAATAAATTGGGAAGTTCGTATGGGAGCGTAACGGGGTCATCTTCCCGAAATGGTAAACTATGCACCGGACGCAAAATAACAGCGGCTTTGGATGATTTTATCATCGGGATAACACGGCGAATCTCGCCTCCACCAATAATGACGGGTTTTAGCTTAAACTCTGAAGATAACGATAATGCTTGCGTAATTGCTTGAGCATCTTGAACATGAAAAAATACGGGTTTTTCGCCGGCCAAAATAGGCCTCATTGCTTCCCAACGTAAATCTATTGGAGTTTCATTCGAAATACGCTGCTGCCTATATCGCAAAGCAGTAGTAAATATCTGACGAAGCTCCTGAATCACCTCTAACTGTTTTTTTCGCTGGTCTTCCGGAGATATTTGGGCACTTTGGTATAAGTTAAATGCCGGTAACCGAATGTGCAGCCCAACATCAACCATAAAAGATGCTTCTTCATAGCTCCATGCATCTAACTGAACCACAGATGATAAGCCGGAAATCAATTCTCCGTCCGGAACAATTTGGGCATACAAAATACCATTAGAACGGATGGTTGGGGTTACACGTGAGTCGGTGTTATATGCTATTATGGCTCTGATGTTGGAGTTAATTCTTCCTACTTCATTAATATCTCGGGTTGGGCGGGCAGCATCTATTTCTACTAACCCGATTTTGGTATTGGTTGCAATTAGTCCCGGATAAATATGCTTGCCGGAACAATCAATGATTTCGGATCCGGTTTCGGGGGATTCGCCTTCCTGTATTTTGGTAATTTGCCCATTGGCAAAAACAATTGTTCCTCGCTCAATAACCAGTCCGTTTCCGGTATGAATCGTTCCATTTACCAAAGACACCGAGCGTGCTTGGGCAGGCGCAGGTTTAGGCACACTTTGAGCAAAACTACCAACACATAACAACCAAAACCAAATTAACCCGCCTATTAATAGTTTATTCATCGCTACTTTCAAAGCGTGAATTTCAACCTTTTTGTTAAGAATTTGTATTAGATTTCAGAAAAAATTAATAACTTATTGATTACCAAAAAATTAACCCATAAAAATACCTAATTACAATTCTAATTTTTTATTCGCTATTTTTGCAAAACTAATTTTCGCTTCCTAACTTAGTTATCAAGTAATTAAGTTAGGGATATTTTCTTATTCGATGATTTTTTAGGAGAAATTGAGTTCTTTTGTCTTTACTTATCCTGCTTGGTTTTGGTTGTTGGGGGTTATACCTCCGTTAGCGGGATATTGGTATTTTCGTTTTTATCGTGCTCGGCGGCCTCGTTTAGTTGTAGCTTATTTACCCGCTAAAAAAGGATATTTTTTGGGGAAATTATATGTTTTGCCTATTTTACAGCTATTAACGTTAGTAGCGGTTGTTATTTCTTTGGCAGGCCCTCAACGGCTTATGGGGGAAAAAGAATCCGTATTAGCGGGGCAGCGTTGGTATGCGTGGGTTGATATTTCTGCCAGTATGGATAAACCTATAGAAAATACTTCGGCAGCAGCAATTTCTTGGCTTTGTTTTGAACAGTTGCTGCAAAAACGCCCAACTGATGAAGTTGGCTTAGGTGTTGTAGGTAGCCAGCCTATTGTTATTTCGCCACTCACAAATGACCACGAACTCCTAAAAGAAATTTTTAGACAAGTTCCTATTAATCAACTGCCCAGAAATCAATCAAATCTTTCTGATGCTATCTTAACGACCGTTCCGCTTTTGTATGACAGTTCGGTGGCTGCACGCCATTCAGCTATTGTATTGCTAACAGACGGGGCTTCTAATCAAGGAGTTTCATTACAATCATTAGTGCCGATATGCCAAAAAAACCA
The DNA here is from genome assembly GCA_026932145.1 of Bacteroidia bacterium. NCBI lineage: Bacteria > Pseudomonadati > Bacteroidota > Bacteroidia > Bacteroidia bacterium. The sequence goes on along the minus strand of JAIXKT010000008.1, from coordinate 114,381 downwards.
AACCTCAATCTATATTATCGGTATTGGTATTGACTCAACAAAGCAAAATATTGATTATCAGGAACTAAAGAAAGTTACTGATGGTACAAATGGGAGGTTTTATGCTTTAAATAGTTCAGAAGAAATTATAAGCTGTATAACAAACATCACTTTGGCATTAGAAACAGGAAGAACTAAGCAGCTAATTCCTGAATATTTAGATTTGGCGACTTACATTATTCCGGTAGCGGTAGCGGGATTTTGTGCCTACTTGGTCGTTATGCTAATGGGTTGGTATAATCCATTAGAATTTTAAATTACAGCAACCCGAATCTTTTTCGGATAATCCATTCGGCAGAGAAAGCTATCAAGATTACAATCATTGGCCAGATGTAGCGTTGTAGCCCTCTTGTTTGGCTTTTGGTGGATATGGCCGGCTTTAGGTGCGGTAGCTGGAGGATTGCATTCGTACTTTGGCTTAGTTCGCGCAGATGAAATGCTTGCCCTCCTGATCGTATCGCTAACTGACGCATTAGCGAAGCGTCAGCACGAAGTTCCAAAAACTCAGGCTCATAAGAACCTACCGAAAAGCGCCCTTGGTCTTTGCCCAACTGAATGTTATTTTTAGTGGCCGTAGCTTCATAAGAATACGTTCCTGCCGGTAATGCCGGAATCTCCACAGAATAACTTTGGTTGCTTTGGGTTAAAAAATAGGGCTGTTTTTTTCCCGAAGCATCAATAAGTGTGAGTTTTATCTCTGCATCGTGAATTGGTTTGTAAGTATCATCATAGAGTTCTCCCCGAAAAATGATTGGGTCATCTCCTGAAAATAGATTTTTGGCCGGAACTACTCGAAATTTACGTTTATCTTGGCGGGTAGTCAACCATTGGGCAATGTTCTGAATCCAAGTATCAAATTGGTCAAAAGAATTTGTTTCAAGGAAGCAGTTCATTCGGTATCGCCACCAGTTTTCGCCTATCATAACCACATTCTTTCGGCCACGGAAGTCCTGAAAAGCAAGTATCGGATAGTCTAAGGCTACATTTTTGATTTTAGCTTTTCCATAGATTTCGGTTGGGCCATTCATTTTCCAGTCAGAGTTATTTCGCAACAAGGGGGGCGAAGACTTTATCCATTTCAGAAAAGACTCATCAAAGGTATAGGTGGCGTGCATTTGATAGCGGTCATCGAAATACAGAAAGGCATCCGAAAAACTCTCTGTATAATTTTGGGGTGTAAAGGCAGCAAATTCCGGCTGACGGTTAGAGATATTAAAGCGGGTTTGGCTGCCATAAACATGCCAAAGCGGAATATTTCTATGCGTAACCTCCTGATAAACAGCCTCAAGTATTTCTCTATCAGCCGGGATACTGGGGAAGTTGTATAAGATAACTAAGTCAAGTTCTTTTAATTCATTCTGGGTAGGCTGGGTATAAAATTCGTTGTTAGATTTTCGGATAAATTCTTTCAGCTGAAATTGTGCTGTATTGGCAAAGGCTTTGTAAAACGCACCTAAATCCGGATGAGGGCCTCCCGCAATAATCCCTACCTGAATGCGGGTGTCTTGAACCTGAATGAATAACTTCCGGCGGTTATTGTGATAGCTAATTTCATTCTGAATTGGTTCTATCTCAACTTCATACATCATCAAGCCCGGTTCTTTGGGTTTTACTGACCAATCTAAATCCCGCTGTGAATTTGCCGATGACAAAGTAACTGTTTGGGTTTCTATGACCGTATTTTGGCGCTTTAAGTTGATTTTTACTGTTTCTTGCTGAATCCCTTTGGCTGTTATGGTGGTTCTGATGGGCGTTTCTGCATCCACAAAAGTTATTTCGTTGTAAATCGCTGCGGAGATAAGAACGTCTTTACGCTGAACAGTATCTCCGGCTAAATAGGTAAAAATAGGAATCGGAATTTTATCTATGTCATAAATGGGGTTGCTCCCTTCAGTAGGAATTCCATCTGAAATATAAGAAATCGCTGCAACATTTTGATTATGAAATCTATCTGCTACATATTGCAACGCATTGCTCAGGTTAGTGGCACTTGCATCAAACTGCAATGAATCTGGGTGCAATGGTTTAACGTCCTTACCAAATTTCAACAGGACTGTTTGGATATTTTGCTCCTTTAATTTCTCCTGAAACTGCTGAATTTGCTTCGGTAATTCTTGCCGCAAAAAATTTGAATCCGGAGAGGCTGTCATACTCTTAGAGTTATCTTGAAGCAAAACAACTAACGGGGGGTGTTTTTCCTGAAAAATAGCGGTTAATAATGGCTCTAAAAGCAATAAAAACAACAAAAAAAGCCCTATCCAGCGTAAACTAACTAAACTATAACGAATCCGGTTAGAGAGCGGAATAGGAAGTTTATAGTATGCCCACCAAGCAACTATTCCGGTAAAAGCCAATACCCCTAAAACCCCAAACGGCGAAACGGATAAACTTAAATTCACAAGTCGTTTTCTTCAAGAGGAGGATTAACAGCCGAGTTTTTATGAATATTTTGGAAAATAGTATCTAAGCGTGCTGCTTCTTTGGGAATTTCATCTTCAAAAAAATGCAGCTCCGGAACGGTACGCATTTCATGCCGAAGCCTACGTGCCAACTCATGCCGAATAGGCACCTGAATACGATTGAGTTCTTCAAAAACCTCAGATGTACGTGTATCGGGAAAACAAGAAATATAAACTCGACAAATAGAAAAATCCGAAGAAACCCGAGTGTCACTTACCGTAACAAGCGCCCCAGATGCACTCAACTTTGAATGCAAAATGGTACTTAACTCACGCTGTAATAACCGAGCAACTTTTTTTTGCCGTATAGTTTCCATTAGCCAAACTAAAAACCTGCGAAATTAGGGAATTTTAACCGTTCTTTTAACTGTATAAAACAAAATTTGCGCTATTAAATACTTCTTCCCAAAATCCACTAAACTTATATAGCCTTTTTTAAGCGATATACCCTAACGCTTCCCCGCTCTAACAGAAGTTTATCTATGTATTGAGTAAGGCTATTTTGAGAAACCATATCTGCTGAATCAGTATATAGATATTCTGCACCTAACGAAATCATACTACTTAATTGTGCGGGAGTTAAATTATTTTCCTGAAAGCCCCAGCCCTTTTTGTCAATATAATAAAACATAATAAAGTGGGAATTATCGTTTCCGGCTACTACTAAGGTGTTTTTAGGTGCAATCTCTCGTAACTCATTTTTGTAAATAAGCCAATCTGGGTTAAAGCCGGGTTCATTCAAATCCCAACGATACTGCATCCTCAAATAACACGTAATCGGAAGAATAAGTAACAAAAAAACACTAAAATATTGAATATAAGACTGTTTTGAACAAAGTAGCTGATAGCCACCATAAGCAACCAGCATAAATAGCAACGGAAAAAACGGAAAAAGATAATAATCATGGATTTTTTGGATTGCATTTAGCTCAAACAAAAAGTAAATTAGAACCATTGTGCTTAAACCCAATAACATCAAAAACTTTTCATCACGATACGATTTTTTCTGATACAAAAAATAAAAACCCGCTATAAAAAAAGGCAAAGACCCATAGTTGAGCAGCAATTCCGGTAATGTAGAAATCAAATTATGGTGCAAATAATCAATCAATGACCATATTGAATCCTGATTATCCAACATTCCGGATACAATTGAGTTTCCATGCCATTGTGGGATCACAACAGCATACCAAGCTAAGGGAAAAATCCCCCAGCTAAAAACAGCGATACCCTGTAACCACAAAGAACGAGTAACACCGTTTTTGAAGATATTTTGTGCCAAAAAAATAATTGGAACGATAAAATACAGGATAAACGGAAGTTTACAAAGTGCTGCAATAGACAGAAATAACCCGCTAAGTATGAGCTTACTGACTTTTTTGTTTTGGTACCACAAAAAGAAGAAACTCAGCCCCCATATTGCACAGCACAATGCCATATTATCCGGCAAAGGATTTATGGTGTAATAATAAAAACACGGTGAAAAGTTAAATGCCCAAGCCCCAAGCAAAGCAGCAGATTCCTGATTAAAAATATTTTTTAGCAAATAATACATTCCCAGCACTGATAATAAGCCTGTTAGGAACATTATTATTCTGGTTATCAACACACTATTTCCAAATATATGATAGCTGCAAGCAACTAACCATTGCATCAGCGGAAATTCCATTCTGAAAATACCATCTCCATTCCCTCGGTCGTTTCTCCGCGGGTTTAGTATGTTCATATCTTCTTCATAGAAATTAACGATATTGGACTGGGTTTGGGTTTGCCGCCAAACGTGTATGCTAATCAGCTCTTTAGAAAAATGATTAAAGTGCATCAAAAAGCTGATAACGGCAATAGCAATCAAAGTTCCAATTCTAAAATATCGTTTAGAAAATAGAGATACCCAAAAGTTATCGGCTGCTTCCATAGAATTGGAGGATTTATATCATTTTTTGTTTTACCAAACCGGAAATGTTTAGGTTATTTTTATCAGGTTTTTGGGTAAATGCCGCCCACATTATTGTTCATTTTTTTCGGGGCGCATTTGCGGGAAAAGTAATACATCTTGAATAGACGGCTGATTGGTTAAAATCATGGTTAATCTGTCTATTCCGATTCCCAACCCGGCAGTAGGCGGCATGGCAAATTCCAAGGCACGTAAGAAGTCTTCATCCAGTGCCATTGCTTCATCATCTCCACGTTTGGCTAAATCTAATTGTTCCTCAAAACGAGCCCGCTGGTCTATTGGGTCATTTAATTCTGAATAGGCATTGCAGATTTCCTTACTGTTGCAGATAAGCTCAAAGCGTTCAACCAAGCCGGACTTTGTTCGGTGTTTCTTCGATAATGGGCTCATTTCCAACGGATAATCATAAATAAATGTAGGCTGTATCAGTTGTCTTTCCACACATTCTCCAAAAATAGTATCAATCAATTTAGATTTTCCCATAGAAGAATCTATCGGGAGTTTTAAGGCTACACAAATAGCTTTGAGTTCAGCTTCGGTAGCATTAGAGATGTCATAACCAGTAAAGTTTTGAATCGCTTCAAACATGGTGAATTTTTTCCACGGGCGTTGAAAATCAATTGTATGTTCTCCAACTGTGATTGTGGTTGTGTTATGCAGGGCGAGCACTACTTGTTCTATGAGTTCTTCTACGAGGTTCATCATCCATCGGTAATCTTTGTAGGCCACGTAGAGTTCTACTTGGGTAAATTCGGGATTATGGAATCTGGACATTCCCTCGTTTCGGAAGTCTTTGGAAAATTCATATACTCCGTCAAAGCCGCCAACGATAAGCCGTTTTAGATAAAGTTCATTAGCAATTCGGAGGTAGAGTTTCATATCCAAGGCGTTATGATGTGTAACAAAAGGTTTGGCCAATGCTCCGCCGTGAATAGGTTGTAAGATAGGGGTTTCCACCTCTAAGTAGCCCCGTTGGTTAAAGTAATTTCGCATTGTGTTTACGATTTGGGCGCGTTTTTGAAACACCATTCGGGTGTGCGGGTTCACCACTAAATCCACATAACGCATTCGGTAGCGTAAATCAGGGTCCGTAAAAGCGTCATACACAACGCCATCTTTTTCTTTGGCAACCGGTAGCGGACGTAGTGCCTTAGAAAGAAGTACTATTTCCTGAACATGAATTGAAGTCTCACCTGTTTTTGTCTTGAAAGCATATCCGATAACGCCAACGATGTCTCCTAAGGAGAATAATTTTTTGAATACTTGGTCAAAATAGGTTTTGTCTTCATTGGGGCAGATGGCATCTCTTGCGATATAGAGTTGGATACGGCCTTGTGCATCATGGAGGTCAGAGAAGGCGGCCTTTCCCATCAGCCGTTTAGACATTAGCCGCCCGGCAAGGCGTACCTGCTGAAAAGACTCAGGATGCGCGTCAAAGCCTGCTAATATCTCCGCAGAATGATGCGTAACTAAAAACTCTGCCGCCGGATATGGCTCAATACCAAGACTTTTTAACTGCATTAACTCCTCCCGCCGAGCTAATTCTTGGTCACTTAAAGATAAACTCTCTGTCATTTAAGGTACAAAATTAGTGGCATACTACATTCAAAAGTATTTTAAGCAGACTTTTTTTATTAGATGCAAAAATTGGGGAGATACAGTTTTAACATCAGCCCCCGCCGATAACGGTTGGGGAGAACGTATCCTGATTATTTTTATTTACTTTGCTAAAATTTATGAACACACAAGCTTCTGATAAGCGGGTTGTAGTGCGGGTGTATGGGTTGTTATTTAACCCGAATAAAGAGGTGTTAATTACGGATGAAGAGCGTAACGGCTGGAATTTCAGTAAGTTTCAGGGAGGAGGTTTGGAGTGGGGAGAGGGTTTAGTAGATGCCTTAAAACGTGAGTTTTTAGAAGAAACAAATTTGCATTTAGCTGATATTCAGCATTTTTACACAACAGACTTTTTTCAGCAATCTGCTTTTAATACGAATGACCAGATTTTAAGCGTTTATTATCTAACTACGGCCTTAGGGGTTTTGCCGGGCAGCTTACCACCTCCTATTACGGAGTATAGTGGCACGTTATCTTTTCGCTGGATCCCCTTACACAAACTCACTCCGGAGTTATTCACATTCCCAATTGATAAATATGTTGTGGGCTTGTTAAAAAATACCGAACTTGCGCTCAAGTTTTTGACGGTATTTGTTGCATCTATTTCCTTCTTTTTCTCGTAGAAATATGTTAATTGCTGTGAAAGAATTGCACCTTGTTAACCTAAGTATTAATTTGATAACCTCATCTAAGTAAGATGGCTTTTTTTGATGACCCTAATAGTGAAGAAGACTGGAAGTCTGGTCAAATCCGGCAAGAAGCAAAGCTTTTTGAGGAAAAACTACGACACGGACACAGTTTTTTCATAGACCTGTACCAACTGGAAGATTTATTCAACTTTTATTATTCTGAAGATGCCTTAGTTAAGGCATTAAATCTGCTAAACTTCGCATTAGTTCAATATTCGGATAATTTAGAGTTGCTTTCCAAAAAAATTCTCATTCTACAAGAGCTTAATCGCTATGAAGAAGCACTCTCTTTGGTTGAAGAGATTTTAAAAAAACATCCTGATTCACAGGAATATACTTCGTTAAAAGCCTCTTTGCTAACCAATTTTGGCAAGCCTCAAGAAGCCCTTGAAGCCTTACGCAGTGTTTTATCCCAGACATCATCCGTTAACGCAGCAGAATTATACAACTTGATGTGTGATATTGCCATAGAAAACGAAGATTATCCATGCGCCATACAGCTATTTCAGGAAAAATTATCCAAAAAATTGGATATTCAAGACGATATTCCGGAAATAGCCTATTGCTTTCAAATGGCAAAGCAAGTTACCGAAGGCATTACTTTCTTAAATAACTATTTATCCCAAAATCCGTTTTCAGAAGAAGCATGGTACTACTTAGGTGTTTTACAATATGAAAATGCTGATTATCAAGAAAGTATTTGTTGTTTTAATTTTGCCATAGATTTAAAAGAAGATTATCCCTTAGCTTATTTCCATAAAGGGAATGCGCTTATGGAACTTGAACGTTTTCATGAAGCCTTGCCCGTATTGTTAGAAGGCGTTTATTATGATAAAGATAATCTGCCGATACTGCTTAGTATTGGAGATTGCTACAAAGAGCTACAGGAGTTTGAGCGCGCACGATATTATTATTCAAAATGTATTCAGCAATCTGAACTCATCGGTGATGCGTGGTTAGGAATAGCGGAAACCTTAGAATCCGAAGAAAAATACCATGAAGCTGCATATTATTACAAAAAATCAACAGAAATTGCTCCAGAGACTTCTGAGTCATGGTTTGGCCTTGCTATCTGTGAAAGTGAAATCGGTAACGAATACTCAGCCTTTGAAGCCCTAAAACAAGCCCTGAGTCTTGACCTAACCAATGAATATTTATGGCAAGCATGGGCAGAAAAACTGCACAAAGAAGGCGCGACCCATAGAGCTATCTCATTCTTAACGGAAGCTATCGAGTTTAACAGCACTTCTGTGAAACTGCTATACCAACTTGCCGCATACCAGTTTGAAACCTATCAAAGAACCAATGCTTTCATTAACTTAGAAAACGCCCTCTTGCTGGATTATAACCAGCACTCGCTGTTGTTTTACTTTTGTGAACAACTACAAAATGATGCCGACATTCATTCTATAATAGAACTATATGCCTCTTAATGAGTTATTTCCTTTAAAGAACCTCCCCGCCCGCCCGCAAAGACCTCGCCAATATGGCGTTACAATGATGATGGATAAAGGGCTATCACTGCGGGAGGTGGAAGCATTGCTCTCGGTATCCGCAGATTATATTGATATAGTAAAATTCGGCTGGACAACAGCCCTCTTTACACCACAACTTACCGAAAAAATACAGCTATACCAACAATCAAATATCGCAGTTTATTTCGGCGGAACTCTCTTTGAGGCTTTTCTGATTAGAAATCAGTTAGATGATTACAAACGCATGGTATCTCACTACCGGCTTACACATATCGAAATATCAGATGGAAGCACCAGCATACCACACGACCAAAAGCTATCTTATATCAATAGTTTTGCAAAAGACTTTACAGTGTTGAGTGAAGTGGGCAGCAAAGATGCCAATAAAGAAATTGCTCCCTATTTATGGGTTGATTCTATCCAGAAAGAATTACAAGCCGGATCTTGGAAGGTTATTACAGAAGCCCGAGAAAGCGGTACCGTGGGAATGTATCACGCAAGTGGCGAAATCAGAAGCGGCTTGGTGGACGAAATCGTCCATACCATTAAACCCGAACAACTCCTCTTTGAAGCCCCCCGAAAAGAACAACAAGTGTTCTTCATTAAGTTATTAGGCTCTAATGTGAACTTAGGAAACGTTTCCCCTAACGAAGTGCTGGGCTTAGAAACATTGCGCCTCGGCTTACGAGGAGATACTTTCAATACTTTCTTAGCTACATAAACGCTACATGGCTACCACTCGGTGTATCTGCTCTCTATTGGTGGGCTTTTGGCTCTTTGCTCTTAGCTTTCATTCATTTTCTCAGCCTATTTCCAAAGAAGTAGAGCTTGCTAATGAATACTTTAACGATGGAGAATACGAAAAAGCCGTTACTATTTATCTAAAACTTCTTAAAAGCCAAGACTCCGAAGATTATTACACATTTCGCATTGCAGACTGCTATCTACGCACCAAAAACTATGATGACGGCTTAGATTTCGCAACCAAACTATCCAAAAAGAACCCAGTCGCCTTTCAATACCAAGTCTTAAAAGGTAAGTTCCTGCAAGCCAAAGGGCAAACCGATCAAGCAACAGCTCTCTGGCAAGAAATAATCACCAAAAAAATCAAAAAAGAACCGGAATTTCGGGCAGTAGGCGCATCTTTCTTGCAGTTCAAAATGTTTAAATGGGCAGAAGATACCTATCTACAAGGGAGAAAAATCCTAAAAAATAATTATCTATTTGCCAGAGAACTGGCAAATATCTACTTAGAATCCGGCGAATACGAAAAAGCCGCTACCGAATGGGTAAACGTTTATTTAGAAAAGCCCATTACCTATAATGAAGTAAAAAACACCATTTTAAACTTTAGTAGTTCAGAAACCTCTGACGCTATTGAAGCCGGAATTCTGCAAAAAACACAACAAAACCAAAATGACCCTAATCTCAGAGATTTACTATTTGAGTTTTACATCGCAGCTACCAAATACGATGAAGCCTTTTTGCAAGCAAAAGCAATAGATAAACTCAATAAAGAAAAAGGAGAACGTCTATATCGCCTCGCGCAGATACTTCAAAACAATCAAGAATACGAACGCTCTAATGCCGCCTTAGATTATATCATCACCAACCATAAGGATTCCCCGTATTACTATCTTTCCTATTTGGAAAAAGCCAAAAACTTTGACTTCAAAATTTTTGACGAGAAAAAATTCGACACCCTCAGTGTCCGCTCGGCTATTCAAAATTATGACGCACTATTTGACCAATTCGGCCGTAAGGATAATTTCTTCGATGCCATGTACCGCAAAGCGTACTTAGCCGTATTTTATCTAAACAACTTAGATATTGCTATTCAAGAACTTACTGAAATTGAAAAGCTAAATGTTCCGGCTAACCAAAAAGCTAAGGCTAAGTTATTGTACGGCGACATTCTGCTGCTTATGGGAGATTACAACAAAGCGCGGCTGATTTACTCCGAAGTAGAAGATAAATTTAAAGAAGACCAAATTGGGGCACTTGCAAAGCTAAAATTTGCGCAACTATCTTATTACAAAGGTGAATTTGACATCGCCAAAGCACGATTAAAATCCCTCAAAGACAACACCAGCAATGATATTTCCAACGATGCAATACGCCTTTATCTACTAATCCAAGATAATATTGGCTTAGATAGCAATACCACAGCCCTCGAAATATTTGCCAAAATACAGCTTATGGTCTATCAACGGCGGTTAGATACCGCCTTAGTAATGTTAGACTCCTTAGTCTATCGCTTCCCGACACACCCCCTCGCCGATGAAATTATCTGGGAACGAGTAAATATCTTTTTAGCTAAAAACCAAACAGATAAAGCCCTATTTTGGATAGATAAACTCTTAGATGGGCATAGCGACGGGATTTATGCCGATGATGCCCTATTCAAAAAAGCAGAGATATACCAATTCGTTCTAAACAAACCCCAAGAAGCCCAAAAACTGTACCTTGACCTCCTGATAAAGTACTCAGGAAGTTTATACCGCGTTGAAGCCAGAAAAAGAATCCGAAAATTACGCGGCGAAAGCGTTAAGTAAAACCTATTTAGAAAACGATTATTCTGAATAATAATACGCAGCTTAGCTTATATTTGCGTAATATTTGTTGTATTGTGAAGTTTCAGGATTTATTTCCAAAGCCGGAAGCCGGAAGTTGGGAAAAAGCATTTTTTAAAGAAACTAAGATTGTGGGTGAAACCGTTCCGGAGGTTCGTAACCAAGAAGGATTATCGCAATCCTATTTTTACACCCAATCAGAACCGTTGGTTTTAGATAACCAAAAAGCCGGCTGGAAAATCCGCCAAAGAATTAATACCAAAAAACCTGAAGCATTAAAAAGCATCGAAAATTGCTTTAACAGTGGGGTCAATATATTAGAAATCAATAATATTCCTATTCTTTCAGAAATTTTAAAACCGGCTCAAATCGGCTTATATGAAGTTTCTCTTAGCCAAGTTTTAGCGGCTATTCATCAATTTTCCCAGCACCAAATTAGCTGGGCAGAGGGCTTTTTACCGTCCATTTTATGTTCCGGAATTTGGCACGAACCGGATTGGGAACAACTTATACAGTACATTCAAGGGTTTCAGAAGCCCTTGCCCATTTCAGTAGCTCCCGTTAGAAATGGCGGAGGAACAGTTGTAGATGAAGTAACAACAGCCTTATTAGCAATGGATTATATCGTTCAAGAGTTATTGGTCAGAAACGTTTCTCTTCACGAATTAGCCAATAGAATTCAACTTAGGTTTGCTACCGGCCCGCATATAATGAGCGAAATAGCCAAATATCGGGCAGTTCGTTTTTTATGGAATAAATTTTGGAAAGGCTATAATATTGATACTGAATCTATTCCGGCTTACCTAATTGCGGAGACAACGATTTGGAATTTTTCGCCCGCTGACCCGCACACAGATATTTTGCGGGCTACAGGAGCCGCTTTCTCTTCTATTGTAGGAACTGTTGATGAATTATTGATTTCCCCTTGTCCTGAATCAGCAATTTCTCCGGTAGAATTTGGGCTGCGTATAGCCAGAAACATACAGCATATCCTGAAAGAAGAATCTTATTTGGCCGCAACAGCAGACCCCTCAGCAGGGGCACATTATCCGGAAACATTAGCTCAACAGATTATTAATCAGGTAACAGCCAAATTAAAAGAACTTAATCCAAAGGGAAACCTTAAAACATTACTGCTCCATAACGAACTAACACCTGCTTTTGCCCTCCGTAAACAAGAACTCGTTAAGCGGTATCGGGAAAAACAGCAAAGCCTAATTGGGGTTACACATTATCTGAATCCAAATTCGATTAACGTTGATTTACCCAAAGTCTCTGCTGAGCGCAACACCGATTTTACACCCGTTAGTCAAACTCCCATTTACTTTTTACTATAATGAGATTTATTTTTTTTATTTGCTGCTTTGTTTTTATCGCTTTTTTCAATACTCGTGGGCAAAGCCATTTTGGGTTAAAAATTGCTACAACTTTATACCAACCGAGGATAGATATTCCGTTAAGCCCTCCTGGAGCAGGTATTGAAGTAGGCGGCTGTGCTAAATTTACTTTCGGAAAATGGCATCTTATGCCGGAATTTGGCTACTTTATGGGTAATTCTCGCTCAATACAATCCAATATTATCGTTTCCGGTGGCCTCGTGGTCAATGATGCCGGTGTCCGTGATCTTCAGCACTTTTTAAGTTTCTCTGGATTATGGAAATTTGATATTTTAACCGAAGAAAAATTATCTTTTACTATAGGTCCGGATTTATTGTACCGCATTGGAGTTACCAGAATCGTAGATTATGTGCCCCCCGGAGGAGATCCAGACCACCCCTTTCGCGAATCCTTTAAATATGACATCTCCAATATCAATAAAACTATTTTGAACATAAGGCTTGGGTTAGAATTTGCCCTCACCTCCCGAAAAAGAATTCAAACTTTTATTTATGCGAACTCAGTACATCAGGTTAATAAATATTTGTTTCCTACCGGTGCAGTAGTTGGGATTAAAGCCTATTACCATAAGCCCACAAAGTCATAGTTTTCTACAAACTTTATGTTTTTTATCTAAACGCATTAACTTATTGGTTAATAATTGTATTAGCCATTCACATTAAGATACGTTTTAGATTTTTTAACTATCCCAAAAAACCGTAAATTGCTTGCCAAAAGGAGTTATGTTTAAGCGGATTCTATTGCCAACAGACTTTTCTGATTATGCCAACAATGCACTTGAGTTTGGTATTACTATTGCTAATTTATCAGGTGCAGTACTTGATGTTGTGCATTTTTATCATGTAGGGTCATTAAAGAAAGACCTTTCTCCAGCGCATTTTGAATACGCAGAGAAACAGCTTTTTGCTGAAGCTGACCAAAAACTCGATGAACTTGGAAATCGTATTAAGGAAAAATATCCAACTATTCAGTTTAAGCTACAAGCACAATGGGGTATTCCCGAAATAGCCATACAAAGTTTAGCTAAAAAAGAACCATACGACCTCATCGTGATGGGCACTAAGGGCACTGGAACAAGAGATTTTTTGGGCAGCACTACTACCAACGTAATAGACAAACTCAGTATCCCTACCTTAGTCATTCCATTAAAAGCTAATAGCACTGATTTAAAGCATTTTGTATGGGCAAGCGACTTGGAAATAAAACAGGCTTCTGCGGTGCAGCCTTTGTTTGTTTTAGCTGGTTTATGTGAGGCAGACATCACTACCGTTTATGTGAGAGAACCACAGGAGTCAGAAACCACCTTAAAGGCAAACTTTTCAAAAATCATAACTCATCTTCCTGCTGATATTCAACACAAGTTGCATTTGCACACTTCTTCGGGTGAATTACTGCATGAGCTAAGCCGGGTAGTCCATTCATTCAAAACAGATTTACTGTGTATGGTTATGCGGGAACGTACTTTTATAGAACGTTTTTTAGACTCGAGCCTCACGACCCAATTAGCTGAAAATGTTGATCTTCCGCTATTAATTTTACATAAATCAAGTTAAGTCAAATTTAACGACTTCCCTTTGAGTACTGCAGAAATGAACGTTCTGAGGTATATTGCCAAGGAACTTGATTTGATTCTCGGTGCAGCCAATGTAGCCAAGCTCCGTTAGATATCCATAGCCAGCTAACGCTTGGGATTGCTTGCGCATAGTGGGCAACCTGAAAAATACTTTCAGACTCGGCTTGCTCCGAATTGGCTTTACATTCAGCTAATAATATTGGTTTGCCAAAGTTATTAAAAACGGCTATATCCCACCTTCCCGAGATGCCCGGCACAGTTCGCTCTACAGAAATTCTGGAAATCGGAATCATGGCATAGCAAACCAACCAAGCTATCATCCGTTGGCGAACGTGCTCTTCGGGAGTTGCTGCTATCCATTTTTTCCGAACACCGTCCCACAATTCTGAACGACCATCTTGAGTCCGAAACGGGGGCTTAAACTGAATCAAAAAGTCTTGCTCCATTAATCCCAATTATTGCCAATCATAAGTCCGATGTACCCACCCAAAAAATACTGTGGATTAGGCGTTATATCCATAATTGGAAGAGGTTTACCAAAAATATCTAATTGCAACCCAATATCTACAGCTCTAATAATCAAACTATTAGTGGCAATATCTAATTGTGTACCACTTTTAAGACGTAGTCCGGGTACAGCAGTAAAGTTACTCATACTCGTAAAGAAGTCAGCTTCGCCAACAATATCTTGAAAAACATATTGGCTACTATTTTGATCTATTTTAACGACCGCATTTCCTGTTCCGGGAATAGGTACGGCAACTTCGACCAAGTAAGGTTTAAGCATCGCCAAGCTAAATCCGGCTTGCGCATAGGCACTTAGATGCAATTTGGAAAACTCCGTCCTGCGTATAATTGGCTTTACAAACCCAAACTGAAAACTCACTAAATAGCAATAATTTAGCTTATCATAGATATAAGGTTTACCGCCTTGGTCTCTGTACAAAGATTCTATCCTGTTTTCTCTACGATTTTTGTAAGATGCTATATCTAAGCCAAATTTTAGGCCATGTTTATCCGTTATCCAACGAAGTTGATCTAATGAAATACCAATTCCATACGTATGCGCAAAAGCACCTAATGAAAAAGATTTTTTTCGTGTATGATTATAAGGGTCTGGCTTTAAATAACTTTGCGCAATAGATAGAATTGACAAGCCGTTAAAGAGCCATATTCCAATAATAAAACTGATGCGCAGATGCCATTTCAGCATTCGTAATTAATTATAGGTTCCTAATACTTCCACATCAAAAACCAATGTTGATTGTGGCGGAATTGCTCCCATATTTTGGCTTCCATAGCCAAGATCAGGAGAAATAATAAGCACTATTTTGCCCCCTATTTTACATAAAGGAATCCCTTCATCCCAACCTTTTATCACCTGCCCCGAGCCTATCTCAAACTCAAATGGCTGGCCACGCTGAAAAGAACTATCAAAAATAGCACCATCTAATAACATCCCATGATAATTTACAATCACTTTTTCACCTTTCTTGGGAAAGTTTCCACTGCCTTCAGAAACGATATAGTACTTTAAACCCGATGGAGTAGTTTTGATTTGAGTAGAATCAATGGTATAGGGAGTAAAAGAAGCTACTGTTTTGGGAGTGTTCGTAGTAGTTCCTTTATCTTCATAGGCAACCAAAGACTGTTTGGACTTTTCTTGACATCCAGATAGCAAAAACAAGCCAACCATCACAATACCAACTAATCGAGACGTAATTATCATCATACTTTGTGCAAATTTACAATTATATCAAATAAATAAATAGCTGAAATACGCTGTTTGCGGAAAAAAAGGTTGTCCTATCCATATTTCTTTTATTTTCAATATGGAAGTAATGCTCATTATTTTATCTGAAACTAACTTAACTAAATCTTTGTTTCTTAGCTAAGTGATAGCCAAACAAAAGTTAGTGATAGCGATAACGGGTGCAAGCGGCAGCATTTATGCTAAACGTTTGTTACACTATTTAGCTTTAGCAGCCCAAAATATCGAATTAGAAGTTGGAATTGTGGTTTCCAATAATGCGCAAATTGTTTGGCAGCAAGAACTTAACGAATTACCTCAATTCGTTTTTCCTGTTTTTAGCAGTCAAGATTTTTTTGCGCCCTTTGCTTCCGGCTCTGCCCGCTATCAGCAAATGGTTATTGTTCCTTGCTCTATGGGAACTTTGGGCAGAATAGCCCACGGTATCTCAGACAGCTTGATAACCCGCGCTGCTGATGTTATGCTTAAAGAACACAGAAAGTTAATCTGCGTAATACGAGAAACCCCCTTAAACTTGATTCATATAGAAAATATGAAATTGATAATCTCAGCCGGCGGCTTAATACTACCGGCCGTCCCCTCCTTTTATACAAACCCTCAAACCATAGAACAACTCATTGATACCGTTGTATTTAGGATTTTAGACCAGCTTTCTATCCCCCATAACGGGCTTCGGTGGGGGGATATTTTGCAGCCTTAATTTACCTCTTTCAAAAAATTATCACCTGTTTTTAGCTTATTTTAGCTTACTTTTGTTTTTATGAAAACAAAAGAAGAAATTGTTCGGGATTGGCTTCCCAGATATACCGGCAGACCAATAGAAACATTTGGCAGCTATATTCTTCTGACTAATTTTTATGATTATGTCAAAATGTTTGCAAACAAATTTGACGTAGAAGTAATGGGCACAGATAAGCCTATGCAAAGTGCTACTGCTGAGGGAATTACAATCATTAATTTTGGGATAGGCAGTGCTATGGCAGCTACCGTAATGGACTTAATCAGTGCGATTACTCCCAAAGCGGTACTTTTCTTAGGGAAATGCGGAGGATTAAAAAAGAAAAGTCAAATTGGGGATCTTATTTTGCCTATTGCAGCTATCCGAGGGGAAGGAACGAGCAACGAATATATCAGACCAGAAATACCGGCTTTGCCTTCCTTTCGTCTCCAGCGGTCTATTTCTTCCATGATTATAAAACATGAGTTAGATTATTGGACTGGAACAGTTTACACAACTAACCGTCGTGTTTGGGAACACGATGAAGATTTTAAGGATTATCTACGCCAAACACGAGCTATGGCAATAGATATGGAAACAGCTACCATTTTCGTTGTTGGATTTATTAATGAAATACCGCGAGGGGCTCTCTTGCTCGTTTCTGACAACCCCATGATACCCGAAGGTGTAAAAACATCCGAAAGCGATAAGCGCGTAAGTTCCCAATTTGCCCAAAAACACCTACAAGTTGGTATAGACGCTCTAATTGAATTAAAAAATAGAGGCGAATCTGTGAAACATTTGCGTTTTGAATAACGTACAAAAACAAATCTTATAGATTATCTTTTATCAAGCAGATTATTTGTAACCAAACTCTATCACAAAAGGTATATCTCCCATTTTATATTTTTAATATTATTTTTAAATAAATTTTATCGAAAAAACTCATATTTTATACCTATTTTTTTACTAAAATTCCGCAAAATACCCTACATTTGTGTCCGAAAAATTCTTCAAAAAAAACCTCTCAATCTATTAAAATGTTAAAGTTAGTTTATGTACCCTGTGTTTCTCGAACTGAAGCCGAGAATATATCAAAGGTTCTGCTACAAATGCGCCTAACTGCTCATGTACATATTTTGGATAATATCCGTACTCTGAGCATACAGGAAAATGAAGTAGTAGAAGAAATTCACGCCTTTATCATGTTTAAAACACATGAGGTTATGTTAGAAAAAGTAGTTCAGCATATTCGCTTACTGCATACTTTATATTCTCCAACAATACTTTCTGTTCCCGTTGATAAAGAAAATCCGTCTTATCTGGAGTGGCTACAGGAAACCAGTGGTGTGCAATTTCAATAGCCAAATTTTTGCTACTTAGGTGGTTTAGTTTTACTTTCTGCCTCCGGGGTGTACATTCTTTGTGCTTTTAGCAGCACTTCGTTCTTATCTAAAGACATTGTCTTGCGTTCATGGCAAATGAATAGATTCATTTGGTCAGTATAATGAGAGTCTTGCGGATTGTTAGAATTACCATACGGATGAATACTCTCTATTTTGGACAGTTTACCATTTTGATAAACTGCAATTTGTAATAAAGAACTTGTTCTATTTATGCGAATTACGCCCATTTTATTATCCGGTATTCCTTCACATGAGTGTAGCAACTGTGGTAATAAGGGCAGTTCAAGGGCTTTTCTATCTCGCACCAATTTTACAAATTCTTTTAGTGGAACTTGTAGGCCTTTGTGGTATTTACGCATCCAAGCATCCGAAAAAACGACCGCTTCTTTGAGTTGCTCTAATGAATATTGCAATCCATTTTGCAAAAACTGCGCTCTATCCGGGTTCACTACTTCAAATAACCGATTGAAAACCAGTAGAAAAAAAGCAATATTTAGATTTTTTTCAGAAACATCTAAGGTACATTGTTGCAATACTTTAACGGCTTCAATATATTTTTTTCCCAGCACACGAGGATCTAACTGACTGATTAGCAATCGTGATTTCTGAATAACATTATCTTTTGGGTAGTGGGTATCATAGATTATATTGACAATATCCTGATATGACAATCGGCCATTTTTAGCATTCATAATTTCTCGAAAACGCTTGGCCTTGTCATTATCTGGATTTAGCAGAAAGGCAGTGTTTTTATCATAGTGATTTGAATCTGGGTTTTCCGGCGGTGCGGTACATAAAAACGGAGAACCGCTGGTGTTATAGACGTATCCGCATACAGGATCTGCTACCTGCGGAAGTTTTTCTATTGGAATAAAACCCTGATAGATAAACTTTTGGCTATCTCCCTGCAAAATATTTATCCGGTTAAAATCAGTATTTCTTGGTGGTATCTTTCCGTTAAAAATATACCAAATTTGGTTATTTTTATCTCCATAAACAACATTAAAAAGGGGCATCTTCAATGATGATACTGCTTTGCGAAAAGAGTCAAAGTTTTCAGATTTACTCATTTCGTAGAGTTCTTGTACTGCACCAATACTGGAGAGTGCTGCTATGCTAAATGCATATACTCCATGCTTCGTTCGGATAGCAGGCCCATGAATTGTTTGCAGGATTTCTTTTGTTGCTTTCAATTCAGAAAATCCTGTTTTGGTAGCTACCGGAAGTGTTCTTTTTTGAAAATTTAGCCAAGCGCCTTCAAAACGATATTGCTCAGGGTTTTGTGGATTTATTTTCAATTGATAAATATCTATCAAATCAAGAGAATTATAGGTCAGACTCCATGCGTGATTTGGGGTAATTGCGTTTAACGGTAGCGGTATTCCGGGGAGAAAGGCTCCACTTAAAGTCCAGCCTTCATCACTATACAAATTTGCCTCAAAAAAATTTAGTGTGTTGTTTATTAGCCAATTAGGGTCGCTAATAATGACAGTAGAGGCATCGTCAGTTTTATTTGAATTAAATGCAAAGGCATTAGAGTCATAGTTTATTGAATGTCGAAACGGTTTTTGCAGTATCGTTGCTTCAAAAGCGGTATTTGCGCCAGATATAGTTGCAAATATTCCCAAATAGGCAACCTCTAAGTCTATAGTAGTAACCGGAAATAGTTTTTTCAGCCGTAGTTTAGATGGATTTGCGGCAGTATAAGCATTTAAGCCTTCGGCATATCCTTGCAAGATAGCCTTATATTCAGGAGAAAGTTCATGGTCAAATTTTTCGGTAACAATTTTTCGGGCATTTAACCATTCGAGAAAAAAGTCTTTTTTCTCTCCTTCATTTGTATTTAAGATTTTACTTAATCCTTTGGCAGGGGCTAAGTTTGCTTCTATTGAGGAGAAATCGTCTTCGCAATGTGCCCACGCAAGACCATAAGCTACGGCTGCATCTGTCTTTCCAAAAATATGTGGAACACCAAAGCTATCGCGCATAATAGTTATCTCTTGCGGCAAAATAACTCCCTGAGAGAATACATCGAATATCCCCAAACCATATATCAATCCGAAAAGAACTAAGTTTTTTACCAAAATTTTATTTACCAAGTTTTAGATACTTAATTTAGGCTTATTCGTGGTAAATTTAGGTAAATTCTAATTATTTTTCAACAATAAGAATTCTATCAATTTGTTTTGGGTAATTGTAGTATTTATGAATTATCCGGTAGTGATGGGAATTGTTACGATAAAAATTGTTTCGCCGGATTTGGAACGGAAGGTGATATTTCCTTGATAGCGGGTTAAGGTGTTTTTGCATTGAAATAGTCCTAAGCCCGACCCCTGCCCAGGTGGCCTAGTGGTAAAGAACGGCTCAAATATCTTTGACTGAATATCGTCCGAAACTCCGCAGCCGTTATCACGTATAGACACAACGGCGGTATTTTCTTGCTTAGAAACATGAATATTAATTTCTCCCGGAGCTCCGGTAGATTTAATACTCATGATGGCATTGTGCAATAAATTTCCCCAAAGCTGACTAAGTTCTTCTGGATTAGCCGTCAGTTTAATTGAATCATCTTCGGTAAAAATCACCTGAATGTCTTGGCGTAGTAAGTCTTCATATTCTTGCAATGCTTTTTGGATGGTATCATGTACCAAAACCTGCTCTAATGGAGATTCGCTTGTATCGGGTTCCAGACTTTTGAGAACAAAGACAACGCGTTGGGTTTTATCTACCGCTGTATCAATTGTTTTAAGGTAGGCTTTGATTCTATTTAGTGCCCACACTGATTCGAGGAGTTTTAGGCTATTAGGGTGTAGTAAGAGCAGTTGTAGTTCTTCGATATTTTCCCATATTCCCATATCTACAAGGGTAGCGGCGAGTTCGTCAGCATTTGTTAATTGCCACTTTTCTAATTCCTCTCGGATATTTCGCTTATAGGTACGCTGTTCCCTTGAGGTCAAGGAATGTGAAGCTGATAAAGACCGGTCAGCTAACAGTATCCAAAGTGGTAATGATGATGCGTCTAAGGTTGTAATAGCCTTCGGTAGTTCGTGAACAATTCTGGGTAGGATGCCATTCATATTAAAGACAGTTCCTTTGATTGCCCCCAAAGGTGTGTTGATTTCATGGGCAATATTGGTTACTAATTGCCCAATAGCAGCTAATTTTTCAGATTGAATGAGTTGATTTTGAGTAAGACGTAAGTGCTCTAAGGTTGTTTGTAGTTCTTCATTCGCTTGCTTTAAGTCGTATGTTTTTCGGGTAACTTCGGCTTCCAATTCAGCTTGATAGCGTTTAGAGCGTCTTTCACGGAGGTAGATAATACCTCCAATAATCATTATAGCTGCAAGACCATACAAGACTTTTACCCACCAAAGTCTATACCAAGGAGGTGAAATAGCAAAAGAAATTTGCTGAACCTGCTCTTCACTTGTCCCCGGTAAGTGGATTTTTACCGATAGGGTATAAGTTCCTTCCGGTAATTTTTCAAACGTTCTGGATGTCGCGGTAGTCCAGGGCGACCATTCGTCTTCTATTTCATCAAGTTTTGTAGCATACAATTGCTGGCCTAAGTTTCTGAAGTTAGGCGATCCATAGTTGATTTTGACGGTATTATATTTCCATGGAATCGGTTTTTCTGCATCAATAGTGGAATCAGCGGCGATTTTTGGAAAATGAATAACCGGTGGGAAAAGAGGTATTGTTGGTAGGGAGTCAAATGATGCATAGCGAGTTAGGCCATTTTCGGTAGCGAACCAGATAACGCCGTCCGATTCCGGGTAAATCACGCTGATATCATCATCCGGTATTCTGAATATTGGAGGAAGTGGTTTTTTGCGGTTAATGGGGTCATACCGAGCTGTTAAAACCTCGTTTTTAGCACCCATAGCCGAAGGCCCTGTCATCCAAACTACCTCATTGGCATCTTGAACCATCAGGCTGGTTTGGGCTTTTATGCCATTGGCAAATTCACTCCCAAAAGCATATTCTTTTTCAAAAATATTTTTGACTTTGTTATACCTTCTTAATCCGGAAGTTGTATTCACAATCCATTTATTTCCTAAGCGAAATAACTGGGTGTATCCGTTTGGGATTCCTTTACTTGAATCATAGAGCTGTATTTTGGGTTTTAAGCTAAATCCATCTGTAAAGTCTATTCTAACGAGACCATTATCAGTGCCTACCCATAAAATTCCGGCTACTTTATCTTCAATAAAGGAATTAACCGCTTTATCAAATTCTGCTATTCTGCCGACTTCTCGAAATCTTCCTTGTTCATATTTTAATATTCCGATACCATCCGTTAAACCGGCAAAAATATAGTTTTCAAATTTTTTGGATTCTAATAAACTTAATGTGTACCAGCCGCTGGTTTCTACAGGCTGATAGTTTTGGTTATGATACAGCGTTACGCCCTCCGTTGTGCCTATCAATAATCCATAGGTGGTGGATAATAGTGTGCGACAATCAATGCGCGCTGGGCTTTCTACCTTAAAATAAGGTAATTCCATACGGGTTTCAGGAGGCACCATACGGAAAAGACCTTGACTGGTAGCTACCCAAAGATAATCTTGGTGGCGCAATAAAGCATGAATATCTCCCTCTAATTTTCCCCTGCGGGTTATTGTTGAAAGCGGGGAAAGTAATTCAATGTAGGCAACACCTCGATTTAAGGCTACCCAAACACCCTGCTGTTTATCTTCAAAAACAAAGTTTATTTCGTTATCAATTAGGCCGGTTTTTTTGTTAAATACATTGAGCAATGAACCGTCCTTTTTTAAGATGACTACTCCACCGTAATTTGTGCCAATTATCAAGTTATCATTTTCAGTTATTGCTGCATTATATATTTCATTTTCAAAAAGATACGCATCAACTTCGGTGGCAAATTGGGTTATCTGAGAGTCTTTGTAGAGCAGTATTCCTTGTTTTTCGGTGGCACATAGAAGTCGATTTTCTGTAGGAAAAAGGGCAACAACTTGGTCGTTTAGGGCATCTGGGGTAGTTAGATGAACTAATTTTTGGGAGCCGGGAACTGGTGTAAATTCTGTGCCAACCAAATGAAGTAACCCGCGAGGGCTTTCCAAAACAAGTAGTGATTTTCCGTCAATAGCTGCGGTAATATAGCTCCCTGAAGTTTCAACTACCTGAATCTTAGCTCCATCAAAGATGAATATCTTTTTTTCGGTTACAAAATAAACTTTGCCGTTTAGGCAAATCGTCTGCCAAACATGCTCAAAGGTTTGCTGTTTTTGGGGAATATATTTGTTTAGTGATACAAATTGCTGTTCGTTGAGTTCATTTGATTTTAGGATACCGATTTCTCCGGTAGCACCTACAAAGATGTTTCCGGCGGTATCTGTGCAGAGCGAACGAACGGTGGTTCCTCGGTCTGTTGGGATTAGCCTCCAGCGTGCCCCGTCAAATTCTAAGACTCCGCGATTGTTTCCAACATATAATTTTCCGTATTTGCTTTGTGTAATTGCCCAGTTTTGTTTATCTCCACCAAATTGGCGGGTGTTGAAAAACGAAATGGGCTGTATTCCTCCCTCCAGATAACGTTGCTTGGACTGCGCAAATACTATTGACTGTAAAATAGTTACAAATAAAACGATACCAGAAAATAGTTTACCAGAAAATCTCATAACTGCTGAAGTCGTTCAACTGCCTGAATCAGTAATTCATCTGTTTTGGCAAAACACAATCGAATAAGTTTATTATCCATCCGATTATAGTAAAAGGCAGAAAGCGGGATAGCTGCAACTCCCTGTCTTTTCGTTAAATCTTCCACAAATTCCATATCTGATTTACCTGCAAATTCTTTCGTATTAAAAGATGCCAGCAAAAAATACGTTCCTTCACAGGGCAAAACTTTTAGAATTGTTTTAGCTAACAACTCTTTAAAGAAATTTCGTTTTTGCTGATACAGTTCCTGAACGCTTTGAGAATAAGTAGAAAATTGAGTAATGTATTCATAAATTGCTAATTGCAAGGGTGTTGCTGTTGAGAAAGTATTAAACTGGTGTACTTTTCTAAATTCAGTTGTTAGTTGTTTTGGGGCAACACAATAGCCTATTTTCCAGCCGGTTATATGTAGGCTTTTTCCAAATGAAGAGATAACAAAACTTCGGGATGCAAGTTCTGGATAGCGGCACATACTTTTGTGGGTTGCGCCGTCAAAGACCATAAATTCATACACTTCATCAGCAACAATAACAATATCTGTATGTTCTATTATTTTAATAAGTTCCTGAATATCACTATCACACAATATTTTTCCGGTGGGGTTGTGTGGTGAATTTAAAATAATTGCTTTTGTTTTTTGGGAAATTGATTTGCGTACAGATGTCCAGTTGATTGCAAATGTTTCTGGGTCAAGTGGTACAAACTTAGGTCTTCCGCCGGCAAGTTTTACGGCAGGCACATAAGAATCATAACAGGGTTCTAAGATAATTACTTCATCGCCTTCATGAATGATGCTGGCAATAGCGTTAAAGATCGCTTCTGTGGCACCTGATGTTATGGTGATTTCTGTATTCGGGTCATAATTTGCGCCATAGAGTGTTTGAATTTGGGTAGCAATTTGCTCCCTTAGTGGTTGCAGTCCCATCATTGGAGCGTATTGATTATGACCTTGTTGCATAAACTTAGCAGCCTTTGCAACCAAGTCTGCATCACACATAAAATTGGGAAATCCCTGTGCAAGGTTGATGGCTGCATACTCCTGCGCAAGTTGGGTCATTCGGGTAAAAATAGTTACTCCTTGGTCAGGAAGTTTTGAATGAAGGGGGTGTCCTGAATATTTCATAATTATTCGTAATCAGAAGCCGAAGCCAACTCCGAGCATTAATTGTCTTGGCTCTAAAAATCGTGCAGGGTTATCTGGCAACATTCCTCTATCCAACGGATTCGGATAACGAATATCGCGTAAGTCGTTCGTAATATCATCGCCGGTGGTATAACCTCGCCCTGTAACTGGATTTACAATAGCTGCATTTTGTTGGTTAAAGATATTTTTTAGCTCAACAAACAGAGATATATTGTTTTTTTTCTTCGTAAAGAAAAAGTCTTTGGTAACGCGGATGTCTGTCCACATCCACGGGCTTCCAATTTTGCTTAGCGGTTTACTGTATTCTACTTCATAAATAGGTCTGCCGTTAGACTCGTAGCCGGCCAAGTTTACCGGAGTATAACGTAACCCAGATTTGTATGTTGAGGTAATAAATATCCGTACATTTCTGATTTTTAGGCCAAAAATAGAAAAGTTAGAATCCGGTTTAATGACAGCCATTGCTTTTATATCCCAAGGTCTATCCCAAGCAAGGTACTGTTCTTTGATTAAAGTGCTGGAATTTGATTTAATTTGGAGTAATGACTCTAAGGCGGTGTTTGATTTCCCTGTAGCAACTTGATATGAGGTTGATAATGTTGCTTTTAGCCATTTTCCCCAACGTCTTTGGATGGTTAGCTCCAAGCCACGAACGCGGGCATAGTCTTGATTGATAGAAAAGGCTTTATCCACAAAGCGGCCGCTTTGGTCACGTATAGTAACTTTACTATTCACAATAAAGTCAAACTTATCGTTGTAGAAAGCTGTAAACGTTAATGCCCAGTTAGCTGAGAGTTGAGATTTGATACCAACCTCATAGGCTACGGTTGTTTCCGGGTTTAGGTTTGGGTTTCCTAAGTTAGCCAAGTAAGAGCGATTTTGATATACGGGATCTAAGCCGGCATACACAAAGCGGGGATGCGGCAGTCGTGTAGAATGACTGTAATTAAAATACAATACGTTGTTTTCTGTTACCGGAAAAGATACCCGAATCTTGGGTAGTAGCCTTGCTTTAAATCTTCTGCCAGCAAAAGGAGTGCTTTGCTCGGTGTAAAGGTCTCTGATTTGCTGCAAAACGGGTGCATTGGGGTCGGCTACTGCATTATCTGCAAATTTACCGGGTGCCCAATAGGTAAAGCGCATCCCTAAAAAGGCTATGATTCCTTTATAACGAATTTCATCCTGAAAGAAAATCCCGCCGGTAGCCGGATTCGCTTTCCAGATGTCGTTAGACTGGCCAATTCTATTGGAAGAAAAAACCGTTGAATCGTTTACCCGAATGGGGGCACCTAACCAAGGTCTTGTAACATCTATCCACTGATATTCCTGTTCTCTGTGTTCGATTCCCCAACTGAGAAAATGCACTTTGCTGGGATTCCAAGTTATCTTTGCTTTAATTGTATATTCTTGTGCATAGTGGTCGTGCCATAATGTTGCTATTCCGTTATTGTTGTAGAATCCTGATCCAGGGTTTACATATACAACGCTATCATTTGGATTAAATAAGGAAATCGGGTTCGTAACGATGGAGGCAGGGTCATACAGTTGGTTTATTGTTTCATAGCGAAATGGGCGGCCATTGGCATCAACCCGTAGATTGGTAAACAAACGACCTACTGTTGCGTCAAGAGTCCATTTTTCGCGTAATAAGTGTGTGATATTCAATACTGTAAGGCTTGATTTATGGGTGTAAGTATTTGCATTATCTAAGTTTTGAGCAAAAGCCCATTGAAAGCCGGGTAGCATAATTGCATCATTACCAATAATTTGGAGTGAACGTGTGTTTTGATTGATGTTTAGGCTTTGTTGCTGTGAAAATGATATTTTGGTGCCGGGGCGAACGCGCCAAGTAAATTTTAAGGTACCAGACCAACGGTTATCTTGTTTGGGGCACCAAGCCGTTGTATTTGTTAGCAGAGAAGAGTGAAGCTGGTTAGCCGTAAAGCGTGTGAAGTCATCAGAAAGTGCTGCGTTACCACTGGCAAAGAAACTCAGAATAGGTTCTCTTTTAGCTGAATGTTTGTCTGGTTCTTTTTCTTTTTTGAGTAGGATTGGCCCGCCGAAGGCGATGCTACCTTGCTCTGTGTTCCAGCTAGGGCCTTGATGGATGTTAAAACCAAGGTTATCGCGGGCATAGTTGCCGGATAGGGTGAATTTTGAGCCGCCTTCACGTGTTTTGGTTATGATTATGCCGGACGTTCCGTCTCCAAATTCGGCATCAGCCCCGCCGGTAGTAATCGAAACCTCTTGGATAGCGTTTTTGGCAATGTCAACGCCAAAGCCGGTTCCGGCTAAGGGGTCTTGGGCGTTCACGCCGTCAACGACATATTGTGTTTCATAGACCCGTCCACCACGTATCTGCAAGCCGTCCGGCGTTTTGGTAACTCCCGTCTGGAGGGTCGCAATACTTTGAACGTTCGTAACGTTCATGTCCTTAATTTCTTCTGATCCAATTTTAGCTTCAGACTTTCCGGATTCTAAATCAACCAGATTCTTTTCTCCTAAAATTTCTACTGTATTTAGGGTGATTTCAGCAGAAGTTATGGCGGCATTCAGCGTAACCGTTTGCCCCGCCATAATCTTAACTCCATTTATAATTTGCTCAGTATAACCAACATACGAAAACCGAATTGAATATTCTCCGGGCTTAATGTCTGTTATTTGATATGCTCCGTTTTCGTTCGTTACAGCTCCTTTGTATGTTCCGATGATAAATACATTTCCGCCGATAATGGTTTCCCCAGTTTGCTTATCTTGTAAAGTACCTTTTAGGTTGCCGTGTTGGGCAAACAAGGCTACACAAGGTAACGCCCAGCAAATTATCCCCAATAAAATACGGTTGGCTAACATCCTTACCATAGTTGGCACAAATATACAATTACGCTTGTTTTATCCTGTATTTTTTTTAGCTTCTTGCAATAACCACTTGCATTCTTTCACTCTATTTTAGCTACCTACTTTTTTAACTATCTTTGTACTTAGCTGGTAGAACGATTTATCAGAAAACTGTGTTTCAGCATAAAAGTAAATTTTCCAAATTTTAATTTTAATACTTTAATTTTTTTTGAACCATTATAAAATAATTATTATGAGTTATTCCTTTTCTAAAATAGTCAATTATGATTTTGCAGAGGCAATTTCAAAGGTTACGGACGAGCTAAAAAAAGAAGGTTTTGGCGTTCTTACCGAAATTGACGTTAAAGAAACCCTGAAAAAGAAGTTAGATGTTGATTTCAGGAACTATAAAATTTTGGGGGCGTGCAATCCCACATTTGCTCATAAAGCATTAACGGCAGAGAGTGAAATCGGAACGATGCTGCCCTGCAATGTAATTGTTCAAGAAACAGCAGATAATAAGATTCAAGTAAGCGCAATTGACCCTGTTGCCTCCATGATGGCTGTAAAAAATGACCAATTAGGTGGAATAGCCGCAGAAGTACGAGAAAAACTAAAAAGAGTGATTGACAGCCTGTAAATTGTTGTTTCTTAAAGACTTAGGAGTATCTATGCTTAGAGCTTTCTTTAAATATAAATTTCTCCAGTGGGAGATTTTGTACAGCATTTAGGGAATAGAGCTTCACACTATTTGGGTTCGTTTTTTTGAAAAAATATATGCAGATTTGAAGCGTTTTTAATTATGCAAAACTTCTTGAAACGGCACATTTCGTTGTTACTATTTGTTGCAACGAACAGTTTACTTTTTGGCCAGCAAAAATCTATCACAATCGAAGATCTTTGGCTACGAAATAAATTTTCCGGTGGTTATGCCAGCGAAATCCGCTGGATGCAAAATGATGAATACTACACAGAACTCGATGACGCAAATAAATTTTTGATTCGTTATTCTGTAAAAACAAATGCTCCGGTAGATACGCTCATGCACCCCGAGCATTTTCTTGACCCAGCTACGCAAAAGCCAATCGTAGTTCAGGACTACGCTTGGAGTGATGATGAATCCAAAGTATTACTTAAAGCGGCTATCACGCCCATTTATAGACGTTCTTCCAAAGAACGCTGCTATGTATTTGACCGCAGTAGCCGCAAAACTACTTTATTGCATCAAGGAAAGCTCATCAGTAATGCTACATTTTCCCCAAATTCAAGCAAAATCGGCTTTACGGAATCTAATAATCTATTTTTCACTGACTTAACAACCAATACCACTACCCAAATCACACAAGACGGGTTAGAAAACAACATCATTAATGGTAGTACAGACTGGGTCTATGAGGAAGAGTTTAAGTTAGTACGGGCTTTTTATTGGAATCAAGATGCCAGCAAAATTGCTTTCCTTCGCTTTGATGAAAGTATGGTTCGTAAATTCTCTATGGATATTTATGACGGGCTTTACCCAAGCCAACAAGCGTTTAAATACCCGAAGGCCGGCGAAAAAAATGCCGTTGTAACAGCCTTCGTTTATGATATAGCACAAAAGAAAACGACCCCTGTTGATATTGGCGCAGAAAGCGACCAATACATTCCGCGAGTTTTTTGGACACAAAACCCCAATAAACTCGTTTTGCTCCGTATGAATCGTCTTCAAAATCAATTAGATTTATTGGAAGCTGATGCTACTAATGGAAGTACCAAAGTTCTCTTAGCTGAAAAATCCGACACTTATGTCGAGATATTTGATTATCAGATCACTTTTCTCAAAAAATCTCCTGAGTTTATTTGGGCATCTGAACGGGATGGCTACAATCATCTGTATTTGTATTCGTTAGATGGTAAGTTTATCCGCCAGATTACAAGCGGAAATTGGGAAATAACGGATTTATTGGGTGTTGATGAAAGCAAAAAAACTATTTACTATATATCAACGGAGACTTCGCCTATGGAGCGTCAGTTATATTCTGTTAGTTTAGATGGCAAGAAGAAGCAACGGCTTTCGCCGGAAGCCGGCTGGTATGATATTCAGATGAGTTCTGCGTTTTCTTACTACATAGCTACTCATAGTGCTGCTAATCAACCACGTTCGGTAGCGTTATTTCATATTTCCGGCAAACAGATTCGTACTTTTGTTGATAAAAAGAATTTACAGGACAAACTTTCGGCCTACAAGGTTTCCTATCCACAGTTCATGCAAGTTCCTACAAAAGATGGAGTTATGTTGAATGCTTGGCGTATTTTACCTCAAAATTTTGATTCAACACGAAAGTATCCGGTTTTATTGGCTGTGTATGGCGGCCCGGGGCATCAAACCGTAACCAACGCATGGGGCAGCTATGATATGCTTTGGTATCAAGTTTTGGCAGATAAAGGGTACATCATCATGTCTGTTGATAATCGCGGAACAGACGGGCGCGGTGCAAACTTCAGAAAAATAACCTACAAAAATCTCGGAAAGTTAGAACTTGAAGACCAAATTGACGTAGCCAAATGGTTGGGAAAACAATCTTGGGTTGATCCCCAACGAATTGGAATCTGGGGCTGGAGTTACGGCGGATTCTTAACCTCTCTATGCCTAACAAAAGGAGCAGAATACTTTAAAATGGGGATCGCTGTCGCCCCCGTAACCAACTGGCGTTACTATGATACCATCTACACAGAACGTTACCTACAAACTCCACAGCTAAATTCAAATGGTTATGACCAAAATTCCCCCATAAACTTTGCCGAAAAAATGACCGGAAAATACCTCCTAATTCACGGCACAGCAGATGATAATGTACACTGCCAGAACACCTTAGAGTGGGTTAATGCACTTATCAAAGCAAATATTCAGTTTGAAATGTTTTTATATCCAAACCGAAATCATGGTATTTATGGCGGAAATACACGCTATCATCTATACACAAAGATGACCCGTTTTATCACCGAAAATTTGTAACAGCTAAGCACGTGCATTACAGGGAGGCAGCACTTCAGGTTTTACAGGAGTTTTGGGGCTATCCACAATTCAGACCCCTGCAAGATGAAATCATAGCTGCCGTACTGAACAAACAAGATGTATTGACAATCTTGCCCACCGGAGGCGGTAAATCTATCTGCTTTCAGATTCCCGGGATTTTGCTAAAAGGAACTACCATCGTTATATCTCCATTGATTGCCTTGATGAAAGATCAAGTGCAAAACTTACTCAATAGAAATATAGCTGCAACTTATATCAATAGCAGCCTGAATCGAACAGAAATAGAAAGTCGTTTGGTTGGATGCGTAAATGGAAGTTTCAAATTCCTATATTGCGCACCGGAAAGGCTTCTAACTCCCTTATTTTTAGAGTATTTACCTTATCTAAACAGCTCTTTATTAGCTATTGATGAAGCACACTGCATTAGTCAGTGGGGGCATGATTTTAGGCCGGCTTATCTGAAAATTGCAGACTTTCGGAAGTTAATACCGAACGTTCCTTGTATCGCACTTACGGCAACAGCAACGCCAAAGGTTCAAGAAGATATTGTCCAGCGTCTTGAGTTAAAGCAATATTTAAAATTTCAGCAATCTTTTGTGCGAAAGAACCTGAGTTTCTCTGTTTTGTATGATGAAAATAAACTTAGACGAATTATAGAAATATTGCAACGGGTTCAGGGAAGTGCTATTGTGTATGCGCGGGCACGCAAAACCTGTGAAGAGTTGCAACACTATCTAAATCAATATGGTATTTCGGCACAAGCATACCACGCCGGCCTCTCTCCTAAGCAGCGTAATGAAGTGCAGCAAGCGTGGATTACCAACGATACCCGAGTGGTCGTTGCTACCAATGCTTTTGGAATGGGGATAGACAAGCCTGACGTTCGCTTAGTGTTGCATTATCATGCCCCTCCTGACCTTGAAAACTACTATCAAGAAGCCGGCAGAGCCGGTAGAGACGGACAAAAGGCATTCGCTATCTGCTTCTCTATCTCGGCAGACAAACTTTACACCCAGCAACAATGCCAAGATAGCCATCCAGAATGGGACTTTGTACTCCAAACCTATAACCTTATCTGCGATATGAACAGCATTTTTCCCGGAGAATACCCAGAAAGAACGTTCCCTCTAAAACTCAACCGTTGGGCAGAATTATTGAAAACATCCCCTGCCAAAGTATTAGCCGCCATACAAATTCTTGAACATGAAGAACTTGTACAACTATTCTTAGAACCCGAAAAAAATGCTTATTTCCAGTTTACTTGTACGCCCCAAGAACTATTGTCTTTCAAGGAAAAACATTTTACAATAGCAGAAAAAATAGATTGGCTTTTAAGATTATATGGCGGTATTTTATTTCAAGGAACACAAAGTATTGATTTACAGTATTTTGTGGATTCTGTTTCATTTGAGCGAAATTCGCTTCTCCAAACTAAACAAGGAGCTACGCTTACACCAGACGAAGAACTCTGGTGTGAGCGCAATAAAATGCCTTGGACAGCAGCAGATTGGGAGAAAATGTTACTCTATTGCTCTCAGTATGGCATTGCAGAATACCGTCCGGCAAGTGGTGAACCAAGTTTTGCACTAAGCACTTCACGCAGACAATTTTCTACCCAAAATCCTAACCAACTTAAATATAAATTCTTATTAGAGCAAGCTAATCAAAGACTTAACGCAATTTTAAACTATATAGATACTAAAAATATTTGCCGAAATCAGCTAATTTGTAGCTATTTTGGAGAAATGAATTCAGAACCTTGCGGTATTTGTGATGCTTGTTTGGGAAGACACACCGGCTTTGTTGGTTCTGTTATATTTCAAAAAATTTGCTCCGAAGTTTCTATCCTTCTGAAACAAAACCCTTTACGTTATGATGCATTACTACAATCCATTAAAACTGGAACAAGACCACAGCAAGAACAAACTATTCGGGTGCTGCTCGATAACGGAACGCTATACAATGATTCAAACTTTTATTTGCATTGTAAATAAAAGTTTAAATCATTATTTTTCAGACTTATAGGATTCGTTGAGGGCTTGTAAGACGGTTTCTGTAACATCTAAACCGGATTCGCCATATAAAATAGTGCTCCCCTGCCCTTGCGCTAAAATATATTTAAACTGATTTTTCTTCGCAAATTCCTGTAAGTGGCTTGTGATTTTTTCGTATATTTTCTTGCGGATTTCGGCATCCTCTTTTTCAAGTTTTTCGTGTAATTCTGTCCGGTATTCCCGAAGATCTTGCTCTTTTTGCATCAGTTTTTTTTCAGTAGATTCACGTTGAGCATCCGTCATTGCTGCGCCTTTTTGTTGATAATCAACAATTTCTCTTTCTAATGCTTTGAAACGGTTTTGCATATCTGCTTCTGATTTTTCCTGTTTAGCAGTAAAATCTTTTCGTAAATCTACGCAAAAAGTATATTTTTCGTAAATGCTATCTAAGTTCACAAAAGCAATTGGAAGTGATGACAGGCTTTCTGTTTTTTTAACGACAGGAGCTTGCCCGCTTAGGCTTGCAAAATGTAGATAAAACAATGCAGCTACGGCTATCAGTAGAACGTAAATTAACGCTGTATTGAGTATTTTCATAGATTTTGATTAATGATGGTGGCCGTCTGGACCATGTACGTGACCATGAGCAATTTCTTCAGGGTCTGCTTCACGAAGGCTGATAATAGTGCCGGAAAAATGTAAATCCCGACCAGAAAGCGGATGATTAAAGTCCATCAAAACTTCATCTTGGCTAACTTCTAAAACTGCTCCACGGATAGTATTTCCGCTTTCATCAACCATTGGAATTCTATTTCCAATTTTAACTACCTCATAATCAATATTTCCATCTATTTCAAATGCAGATAGCGGAAGTGATACAATATCTTCATTTGAGTATTCTCCATAACCGGCTTCGTGAGCATAAATCACAAATGCAAATAAATCCCCTTCTTTTTTTCCTGCTAAGTGCTCTTCAAAACGAGGTGGAAGGCCACTGTATCCATGCAGATAAACAAAGGGTTCATCTGTACCTACTTGCTCTATCAACTCGAGTTCGTTTGTGCGTGTACTTCCCTTTAGTTCATAAGATAAAGTAACGACTTTACTATTAGAAATAACCATAATTTTTGTGAAGTTGCAAAGTTATAGTCTTTTATCAAGTATAACACCATGATTTTTTATAGTAGCTCATTTTCTTTACTGAAGCAACTCATCACGATATTAAGCGAATTCAAAATTTCTTTTATAATATTTTGTGAATTTTAAGTTATCTTTGTGTTAAAATCTATGAAATTCATAAGGCATTTACGTTTTTTTCTCTTTTGTGGGTTGGTGCTTTATACTACCTTACTTCGGGGGCAAGATAATTCCACCACAGAACAAATAGAGCAATGTGATAGAGAGTTAGAAACAATCTCTATTTTGTCTTGGAATGTATTTATGCTTCCTCCACCTTTTTTTCGGACACACCAAATTCCTCGTTGTAAGGCTATTATTGAATTTTTAAATAATTCATCTTACGATGTGCTAGTATTGCAAGAGATATTTTATGAAAAAGTAAGGAGTAAGTTTGTAAAAGGCTTAATCAACTGCTATCCATATCATTATGGTCCGTGTGGTACAGATAAGTTTCTGCGTCAAGATGGTGGGGTAATGATTTTTTCTAAGTATCCGATAGAGAGTTCGCAGCAGATTGCCTTTCGGGATAAGTGCAAAGGAGGTGATTGTTTCAGCGATAAAGGAGCTTTGTTAGCAGAAATTGTAAAAAATCACAAAAAAATTCAGATTGTTGGAACGCATCTGCAATCTATGGAAGATTCTATTTCTCAGGGCATTCGTGTTCGGCAGTATGAAAAAATCAAGCAGTTTCTATTACGTCCTTTTCATCGAGAAGATGTTCCGCAACTTATTGTTGGGGACTTAAATACCTGTAAAGTTACCCAAAGGCCATTTTACAAACGTATGCTGGATATTTTTGGTGCCGAAGATTCGCACCGTAGTAAAAAAGATAAAAGTGATTTTACTTATGATTCTGACTCCAACGCTATTGTAAAAGCGAACCATCTTAAGTATCAACGCTTTTTTGATTATGTGTTGTTCCGGCGTAACCCAGGTAGATATTTTAAAGCCCGTGATTTTGTTATTCATTTATTTCGCAAGCGGGATGCACATTCCAAGATGGCCTTAGAACTTTCTGACCATTTTGCCGTAGAAGCTGTGATTGAATGGGAATAAATCATGCCTTAAACTATTCAGCAACCTATTTCAACCAAATAGTTCAACCATTAATCGGTTAGGTTTTTGATAAATCTGAAAAAAATGTAACTTTGCTATACTAAAAATTTGGCTTTGCGTGTCATTCTTTCGGTAACTAATGATTTGACTAACGATCAGCGGGTTCACAAGGTTGCGTTGTCGTTGATACAGTTAGGCTTTTCAGTGGAGTTGGTTGGCCGTTTACGAAAGAAATCCCTCCCACTGCAATCGCGTCCATATTCTTATCACCGGATTCTTATGTGGTTTGATACAGGAAAGTTATTTTACCTTGAATTTACAATTCGTTTATTTTGGTATTTATTGTTTCATAGAGCCGATGTTTATACCGCCAATGACTTAGATACATTATTACCCAACTTTTTGGTAGCTCGTTGGCATAAGTCTCGGCTCATTTATGACACCCATGAATACTTTACGGAGGTTCCGGAATTAGCAAACCGCCGCTGGACCCGATCTGCATGGTTATGGTTAGAAAGATTATTATTTCCCCGTGTGCAATACATTTCTACCGTAAACGAAAGCATCGCCGATATTTACGCGCGAAAATACAACAAAGAAATTGTTGTTATTCGGAATGTTCCGCTTTCTAAAACACAGCGTACACCTGATTCGAAGCCATCTAATGTTGTTATTTATCAAGGAAATGTTAAGTTGGGGCGTGGGATTGAACTTATGGTAAAATCTATGCGGTATTTAGAGAATGTTCAACTTTGGATTATCGGAGGAGGCACCGATTATTTAGATACTGTAAAGAATCTCATTCATCATGAGGGAGTTGAAGATAAAATACGTTTTTGGGGGCTTATTCCTTTTGAAAATCTGTATCCAATCACATGCCAAGCAAGAATTGGTTTAACATTGGAAGATAAATCCGGCCTAAACACGGAGCTATCGTTGCCTAATAAACTGTTTGATTATATTCAGGCCGGTATTCCTGTAATTGCATCTGATTTACCGGAAATCCGAAAAATCGTGGACCACTACGAAATTGGCCTTATTCTGAAAGAAAGAGACCCTAAAGAGTTAGCTAACTTGATACAATTTCTTTTTAATGATAACGCAGAATATCAACGGCTTTGCCGAAACACCCAAAAAGCTGCCCAAATTTTAAACTGGGAAAATGAACAACAAAAATTAGAATTTCTTTACTGCCATTAACTTTAAACCTTAACTCTATTGATGCACAACTACTTAACAGGATTATATAGTTAGCTGTTAGATTTTTAAACGTCGTTTTTTGTTTGTAATTACATTTACCAAATACAATGCCTACTTCTGTATTTTCTATTTTGATTCGAGCCGGACTTGTTGCCTTAGTGTTACTGCTTTTAGATTGGTATGTATTTCAGGCAGTCAAGATTGCTTTTCAGCGTGTATCATTTCGGAATTGGATTTACTTTTTTTACTGGTCTGCATATATATCCTTCATTGTGTTAGTTGCTGTTGGTTTAGCCCAACCTTCATTAAGGGAAGGTAAAGGGCAGCAAATCATCCAGTTCATTATGGGATTTTTTGTATTTTGGTATGTTCCGAAGCTAGTAGTCGTTCTGTTTTTACTGGGTGAAGATATTTTTCGGGTAACAAGAGGTTTGGCTTCTCAAATAGCAAGCCCGGCATACGGTGGTAATGAAAGCGTTTTCTTAATCACACGGTCAGAGTTTTTAAGCCGTTTGGGGATTTTATTAGTAACAATCCCAATGGCAGCCGTAGGATACGGCATCGTTCGAGGACGCTATCAATTTAGAGTGAGAAAAGTGAATATCTTTTTCCCTAATTTACCCGATAGTTTTGATGGTTTTACTATTGCTCAAATCTCGGACATACACATAGGTAGTTTTTCTGACACAACAGCTATTGCTGAAGGTATCAGTATGGTCAATCAGTTAAAGCCGGATATTATTACCTTTACCGGAGATTTAGTAAATAACCGTGCTGACGAAATTGAACCATTCTTCAATATTTTAAGTAACTTAAAAAGTAAATATGGAAATTATTCTGTTTTGGGAAATCATGACTATGGGGATTACGTCAGTTGGCCAAGTCGCGAAGCCAAAAAAGATAATTTAGACAGATTAATAAAATACCATCAAGAACTTGGTTTTCAATTACTTTTAAATTCCGGTGTTGAGATTGAGCGTAATGGAGAAAAGATTGGTATCGCAGGTGTTGAAAATTGGGGGCTTCCTCCCTTTCCACAAAAAGGAAACATCGCGCAAGCTATTAATCAAATCAGCGATACCCCATTTCGGATTTTATTGTCCCACGATCCAACACATTTTGATGAAGTTATCACAAAATCTAAAGATAAATATCGAGCAGATCTGACGCTTTCGGGACATACACACGGACTTCAGTTTGGGATAGAACTTGGTAATATCCGTTGGAGCCCCGTCAAATATAAATATCCCAAATGGGCTGATTTATATCAAGTTGAAAATCAATATCTTTACGTTAATCGTGGGTTTGGTTTTATTGGCTTTCCGGGAAGGGTAGGTATTTTACCGGAAATAACGCATATTACTTTGCACAAAACAAAAACCCTCAGCTAAGATTTCGTTACATCTGTTTAAAAAGTTCTCGGAACATATTTGGTCTAAGTTCTCCCAAAAGAAACATAGATACGAAGAATAATAAAACTGAAATTATCTCAGGAACCAAAATCGGTAATGAAAACTTTTTGATGAAAAAGCAAGATACAATGAATATAACGATTGATATAAACTGGCTAACTATGTGTTTGGGAAGATATTGATAGGGATTTCGGCTCTTAAAAAACCCATAAAAGCCAAATCCAATTAGGCAATAAAAAAATACGCCAGCCCACGCAGCTCCATAGACACCAAAATATTCCAAACCGTAATATATTGATACATAATTTATTACAGTCCCAATTAATAATACATAAAATACAAGACGTTCGTTATTCGTGGCATTTAAGAATGTTCCAAAAATAGTTAGCCAGCTATTAATTAACAGACCAATCATCTGAATAGAGAGGAGGTTTTTCATAATAGTAAGTTCTTCATTAGTACTTTTTTTCAATTGCCAAAAAAGAACTTCTCCTCGGGTAAATATAAAAGCTGCAACTAATAAAACCGGTATAAACGTAAGTAAATGCTTTATATGAAAACTAAAGTCATTATGATAATCTTTTAAAGTATATTCGTAAGAAAATTTTGCATAAAAATAAGGCAAAACTGTCCAGATATAAGTAGAAATTGCGTTCACCCACCTATACGAAGCAAAATACAAACCAGTGTCAGAAAAGCTTGATTTTCCCTCAATTAGCACAAAAACTAAGCGGTCATTAAAGGCAAATAGAATATTAACAAGGGCTAAGAAAATCGTTCCTACCAAAAGTGAATATACACCGGCAAATGAAACCGTAAACGTTCTAAACTTAAAATTAACCCAAAAATAGAATAGTAAAATCAATAAGGAAATAGCTGCACTTAATAAAAAGGAATACGCATAATTATCA
The DNA here is from genome assembly GCA_026932145.1 of Bacteroidia bacterium. NCBI lineage: Bacteria > Pseudomonadati > Bacteroidota > Bacteroidia > Bacteroidia bacterium. The sequence goes on along the minus strand of JAIXKT010000008.1, from coordinate 76,280 downwards.
ATACTCATTTTTTTTTGCAGATATAAATAGGATAAAAATAGGATTAAGAGAAGTTTATCCAATGTAGAAAAAAAGGCATCTATCTTAAATCTCTGCAAACCCTGCAAAACAGCTCTCAGCCAAGTATAAAAAGATAAAAAAATATGATATAATGAAGATATTAAAACAAATTTTAATAGTTCTGGCTTATTGTAAGAGGTAAAAAACATCAATAGTACAAGAGAACTGTACAAAAAGGATAATATCAATTTTGAATGGAAGGCATTTTGGATTAAAGTTTGTACTTGCCCCCCTCTCAGAGAAATATGCTTCGTTATTAAAGGCGAAATGCCCATATCCAAAATCTGGTAGTATAAGAATGTAAAAGAGAAGGCCGCTGTAAACATTCCATAACTATAATGACCGATTTCATTCTGAGAAGCATTATCAATCAGTATCCATATTGGCTTAAAAAGCAGATTAAATGCAATAATAACTCCTAAATCGGAGAATAGTTTTTTGTGCAATTTAAAAAAAGATAAAAAAAATGGGAACTATTAAATAGTTCCCATTAAATCAATTAAAATAAAGATTAATAGCACCAGAGGTGGTGTTCGTACTCAACCATCTGATTTTTACGTAAGTCCGATTGCTGGAGATTGTTAGGCTCCCACCCAGAGACATTAACAACATAGCTATGGAACAAGCGTAGTTCTACAATTTCTCTCATATTTCTATATTCAGCGTCATTAAATCTATTTTTCCACTGAGTATCTTCCAAACAGCCCATTACATCTTTATAGTTAAAGCAGATAACGTTTTTATCCGGTACTGCACCTGATGGATCAATCCAAACTAAACGAATATATTGAATATCATAGTACATATCAGAGCGATTTTTATCGAAGATTCTATCTTCAATAATTTCAAGGACAGTTTCAAGAGGAGCTATCAATTGATTTTTAGCACGGGAGTCATCCCCACCTGCTCCACCTACGACATCAGAAGATCCGCTATCGTCAGTTTCTTCACCGCCAAATTCGTCATCTCCAGTCCCTTCGTCTCCTCCTTCGTCACCTCCACTTTCGTCACCTCCAACTCCGCTTGAGGAAGAAGAAGTTCCACCGTTTATCTGATTCATTGAATTAACGAAATCATCGTATGTCATAGGAGAGGTTAAGGAATCTGGCTTATAGCCGATGTACTTTCCGTCATGGAAACAATTAATGAGGGCGTTTACAATGCCATGGGTTTCACCATACACACCTTTAGTGTAAATGTTGGTCTCTGCATATACAAGCGGATCATTTACTTTTTCAGTAAGGTCAATACGGCTAACCACTTTTTTGCGCCACATATGGTCATCCAAACGTGGGGGGAACTGAGCCATTAAATTAAAAATGGCAAATGTTCCGCAAATAAAAACTGCTATTTTTTTCATTATCTTTTTATTGTATTTTATTTAACTGTTGCAGATTTGGTACGTTCAGCAAGAGAGAAAGTTTCAGGAATTGATTTATTTCGGAAATTAACACGTACAATTTCTTCAGATTGTATGTACATTCGGCTTCCCGGAGCTACTCCTTTCATTACACCTGCGAGTGAAAAAGAAACGCAAGATTCTTTGGAGGTAGGGGATGTGTTTATTTGATCTATTACTTTTGGAGCACCCAAGCCAGAACCAACCATTAGCTTAATTTGTCTCATGGCATATCTTGCATCTTGAGGTAAGGAAGCTGCAAAGTCTTTATCCGCAACAATACATACTTCAAATTTTGATTTTGTTGAAACAGGAGCTATACCGTCCCATAAAGATCCATCTACTTTGAACTTCCAAGAAGGTCTTGGTGGTGGAACAACGTTGTAAGCAACATCACCCACTTTAATAATCTGTCCACCTGTCCGTGAACTAACTGTTAAGGTTGTTTTTGCTCCGCTAGGAATTACCCGAACTTTACGTTTTTGGGTTTTATTAATTTCAACTTCAGCAGAAGTAGCTGTAATAACAGGGTCATACAAATCACCTAATGCTGGTACATCAACATTAATATCATTACCACATTCACGATACATAATTTGGATAGCGGCAGAGGTAATTTGAATTTCTGGCTTACGTACTCTAAATTTACTATTTACTTTCAAAATAGCTTTACTTCCGTCTGCTTTTGGGACTGTAATAGTAGCTGAATAGTTTTGTACTCCTTCGCTAGCTTTTGGAGGAATTACAGATCCGCTAGCCATAATTTTCATTTCAGCAGAATTACCTTTTGTTGTTATTTGCCCACTTCCAGAAAAGGTTGGTTTAATATCCTTAGAAGACATAGCCACAAACAAGCGTGTTGTAAAAGGTAAGCCAGCTGGAACTATCTCCGAAATAGGAGCATCAACTGCTATTAGAGAGTCAATTTTAAACGTAACCTGCTGTAATTTAGCCTTCATCAAATCAAGTAACTCAGCTTCTATTGTGTTAACATCAATCTTATACTTTTCGAGTATTGCAATATTTGCAATCAATGGTGAGCGGTGAAAGGTGAAATACTCCCAAGGTTTATCTTTCATCTCATCTTTTTTAGATATGCCTGGGTCGTCCTTAGGGTCTATGCATATATCAGGAAATCCGGTACCAGATGCTGGTTTACGTCCACCGTTGTTTTTAGCATACCAGTCATTTGCCCAATGCACAAAGCCGTTCAGTTTTTCTCTAAGTTCACGAGCTTTCCCGTTTCCTCTTCCGCCATTCATCATGTCGTCTTTACTCATCCAATACTGGTAGTTTTCCTCAGTTTCATCCGTTTTGGTAACCTTTCCAGTTTCAGGACTTTTTATGCCTATTTTTTCAAGATCCTTAATAATTCCCTCAATATAAGTTATAATATTATCAGTATTTTTATCAAGTTCCGCTATAAGAGGCTTTATGTATTCGTTCTTTCTATTTCCTTCCGCAACTTCTTTATCTACACTTCCTGTTATATCTTGTGCTAATTTATCATTATTATCACCGAATACAGTAGAAGAGTTTTTCAGAGAGTCGGCAAGAATTTGAAAACTTTTCAATATGTCGTTACTCACGTTTAAAGCTAAAAGAGCAGTTAACACAAGATACATCATGTTAATCATCTTCTGCCTCGGAGTAAGCTTACCACCTGCCATAATTTAGAAAATTTAAAAGTTTAAAAAAACTATAGTTAAAATATTACTTAGTTGCAGTTCCCATAGCTGCCAACATATTTCCATAAACATTGTTTAGGGATGACATATTTTTAGCCAAACGTACAACTTCGCCTTTTAATGCTTCTGCGTCTTTAGAAGTATCTACCATATTATTCATAACTCCTTGTACATTAGCATAAAACTTGTTAATAGTCTTTAAATGATTTTGGGTATCTTTCAATTCTACTTCGTAAATAGCGTTTAAAGAAGCTAAACTACCAGTTATTTTCACTACTTGTTCTTGATAGCCTTTAACTTCATTGATAGAAGTAGAAAATTGCTTCATAGCCTCTATTGTAGAAGAGTATCCGCTACTTAGTTGGTCTATTTTTACAGATGCATTTTTCATTTTAGAGCTAAATTCATTGGTTATTGTAGTAGTATCGGCTATATCGGCTAAGTTACTTACATTAGATTTTAATCCTTTAAGAGAATCTGAGAGGGACTCAAAAAAATCGCTTGAAAAGTGTTTATTAATGGAAGATGATATTGAGTTGGATAAGTTCACATTAGGTGTTTCTACTTCTTCTTCTATTTCTCTTGCTGGCGCATCTTCATTAAGTTGTGGAAAAACTTTATTCCATTCCCAATGTGCCTCTTCGTGAGGTAGTGGCTCAAAAGCGGAGAAGAAAAAGATAACAGCCTCTGTACCAAGTCCAACTATCAACATCTCGTTTGCACCAGGTAAGTGTAAGATTTTAAATAAAGCCCCTATGATAACGACCGCAGCCCCCCAACCATAGAGATATTTCATTCCATTTTTCCAGCCCTTAGATTCAAAAATACTTTGTGATTTCTGTGCCATTTTAATTTTGTTTTATGTGTGTATTGAATAAAATAGATTAAATTATTTATCTTGTCATTTTTTAGAGATTTGCTGCACCAGATCTGCCGAGCATAGTTACTACACTACGGAAGCCAATGAAAGATTTTGTGGTATCTGCATATTCGTATGTACGAGTGCCGCAAGATAGATAGTATGCTATATCTTTCCAAGATCCACCGCGAATAACTCTTCTACGATTTAATTTTTTAGGATCTCTATACACAGGGTTTAGGTCGTGTGCATAAACATATCCTGTTTCTTCAAAGTCATCTTCACACCATTCTGCTACGTTACCCGGCATATTATATAGACCGTAATCATTTGGCCAATATGATTTAATAGGGCATGTATATTCAAAGTTATCAGCTATATAGTCGCCACGTCCAGGCTTAAAGTTAGCTAAGAAACATCCTTTGGAATTACGGATATAAGGTCCTTCCCATGGATAAATCTTATGTTCAAAGCCTCCACGTGAAGCGTATTCCCATTCAGCTTCGGTAGGTAGTCTGAAACGCGGTAGTGGTGGCATTTCTTTTTGTGCTCTATAGTTATTGTAAAGCATTGTTCTCCAATAACAGAATGCTTGAGCACCATACCAATTAACTCCTACTACTGGATATTGGTCAAATGCAGGATGCCAAAAATAGTTTTCTACCAAAGGCTCATTATAAGCAAACGAAAAGTCGCGAGTCCAAACAAGGGTGTCTGGATAAATTAACTGTGTATAATCCTGTGGAGTTACTTTATAGCTATAATATAAGTCTAAAAAGTTCAAAACAGAATCTTGGAAAGCACCGTCTGGATTATCTCCTGTATTTGCTTCAATAAACTGCCGATATTCGTTATTAGAAATTTCAGTATCATCCATATAGAACGCACTGATTGTAATCTGTTTATTATGGGCGACTTGTGAATAATTCACATCTTGGTCATTTTGTCCCATATGAAAACTACCCGGAGGTATTACCACCATACCAAATGGTGTCGGTTGGTCCCATTTTGGGCGTTTTACAACGCCAGTCAGTTCGCCGTTCTTTCCAGTTTTACCTGAAAACAAGCCGCAACTCGATAGGAAAGATGCTGATAAAACAGCCAGTATAGCCAATTTTCTCATAAATAGAGTTTTCTAAGTTATGGTTGAATCCTTTTTATTTGTTTACAAAAATATGCTTAAACGTTGAATTATCCAAAAAGTTTTGAAAAAAACTTGAATTAAACAAAAATTTAGTTGAATGGTTTATTATCACGCACACCGCGGTCTGCTGGATATATTTTAAATACTGTTGGGAATGTATATGAAACAATTAATTCATGGGATCCGCTTGTTGAGGAACGAAGACCATTCATTACGTAATCATAAGAGTAGGCTACAAATAATCTTTCATTAGCTTGAAAGCCTACAATACCCAAAATAGCGTCTGTATTTTTGAGCCCCCTATAAGATACCCCGAAGACCATCGGGCTAACATTTAGATTTAGGTTAAAGTCTAATTGACTCTGAGGGGAAGTCATCTTAAATAATACGCTGGGTGTCAAGTTGATATCACCGTTTGAATTAAGACGAAAACGATAACCTGCATTTAGATACGTAGCTAAGGACAGGTTTGTTTCTTTCCCAAATTCGGTCATTTTGGGATTATTTATATGGTTAGCGGAAATACCCAGATAGAATTTATCTTCTGCTGTATGGAAATAAATACCGGCTCCTACACTTGGGGCAAACTGGCTTTTTACGCTTCCGGCAGCATTTAATAGTAATTGGTCTCCCTGCTCCGCTGGGTTTAGCTTAGAAAAATCTAAGGACTTATTAGAAAAAGTTCCTTGTATCCCTAATTGTAATGCTGATCCATTGTGGCCAACAGGCAGGTGAAATGCGTAGGCTAAATTTAAGCTTGTTGTATTCCAAAAGCCGACTTGGTCTCCCATTATATAGCCTCCAACTCCACCGCGTAATTTTTTTACGGGTAAACTTCCGGCTAAGTTAAACGTTCGAGGGTGGCCTTGTATTCCAACATATTGCTCGCGACCTTGCAAAGTTAGATTAGGTGCTCCTGCAGCCCCCGCATACGCAGGATTAAAAAATTGGCGGTTAAACATATACATACTAACCTGCGGGTCTTGTTGGGCAAAAACGGTTCCTGTTATTAAAACGGAGCCCACTAAAAGTAAGCGACAAATATCCTTCATTCCAAATTTGGATAAGCTGACTGTGAAATCGTGCGCTAAATTAGGCATTATTATTAAAAAACAAGTGCCTGCCGCCTATTTTTTTAATAATTAGATAAAGTTTTTTTATTTAATTATTTGTTGTTCTTTAAATATAGCTCAATAGCACCCGTTAAGGAAGGCATATTTGGTAGGGGAGCTTCAATATCAACCCGTAAACCATTTTCTATAGCTGCTTTTGCTGTTGTTGGGCCAAAAACGGCTACCCTTGTATCTGCTTGAACAAATTCCGGAAAGTTTTTGAATAAAGAATCTATGCCGGAGGGAGAAAAAAAACAGAGTAAATCATACTTAACTCCTTTTAAGTCTGCTAAATCGCATGGGATTGTGTGGTAGATAATAGCTTCTTTAATATCAAAGCTATTTTGGTGCATATAGTCCGTTAGATCTGTCCGGTGTATGTCTGAACATGGGTACAGAAATTTCTCTGTCTTATGTTTTTTAATTATTTCGATAAGGTCTCCGGTTGTCTTTTCACCAACATAGAGTTTTCTTTTTCGCACTACAATATATTTTTGCAAGTAAAGTGCAGTAGTTTCGCCCACGCAAAAATATTTTGTGTCGGGGGGCATTTCAGTTTTAAGTTCACGGACTATCCTGAAAAAATGGTCCACTGCATTTTTACTGGTTAGAATAATAGCCGTAAATTTAACCGGGTCTAAGCCTTGTTTACGATATTCATTAACAGTTACTCCCTCTATTTGGATAAAGTTTCTAAAGTCAATTTTTAGACTATATTTTTTGGCAAGAGCATAGTAGGGAGAGTTTTCGTCTGTGGGTTTGGGTTGTGATACAAGAACTGATTTTACTTTTCCGGCCATTCTTTAATGTTTAGTTGTTAGTGGATATTCCGTAAGGATTTTTTGGGCAAGTGTTTTTCCCAGTTTTGTAGGTTCTGAGGTTACGCCCTCTAAGGAGTGTTGTACCAAAGTTACACCGTCTGTGGATGATATTCCGCCCCATATAATTAAGTTATCTACCATAATGGTAGCGTAGGCAAATACCGGTAATTGGCAGCCGCCCTCAACTTCCTGTAAAAAGGCGCGCTCTGCTGCTAATCTGATAGCACTTTCTGAATGTGAAATTTTTGATATTATCTGGTGAGCAGCTTTATTTTCTGTGCAAGTGGTGATGGCTATTGTACCTTGCCCAGCAGCAGGCACAAAGGTATGTAGAGAAAGTTGTTGGCAAATTAATTCTTGGTAACCACTGCGCATTACGCCGGCTTTGGCTAATAATATCAAGTCGTATTCTCCGTTTCGGAGTTTTTGAATGCGTGTATCTATATTACCTCGAATTAGTCGAGTTTCATGAAAAGGGTAATAATGTTTCATAAAGGCTTGGCGGCGCACAGATCCCGTTCCGACCACCAAACGGCGGTTCATATTTTCTAAATGAGCATCTTCGGTACAAGTTAGCACAACGTCATGAGCATCTGCTCGCTTAAGTGCAGCCGAAACCTGAATCCCTTCTTGTAAACGCCCCGGCATATCTTTAGCACTATGAACAGCAATATCTATCTTACCTGATACCAATGCCTCATCTAACGCTTTGGTGAAAACTCCGGTTTCTCCAATAGTTGTTAAGGCTATATTCTGAACAGCATCCCCTAAGGTCTGGATAAAGCATAGCTCACTATCAATTCCTATTTGTTGCAGTTGATTTGCTACTTCTTTTGCTTGCCATTGTGCAAGCGAACTGCTACGTGTGCCAATAACCAACTTCATCTAATTGAAAACAACAATAACCAAGGTAGAATTTCAAAGCCGCAAAGATATAGCATTCTCGCTAAATATCCTAATTGAAAATAATTGCCTAATATACTGTTTATCAAATACAAACGACGAAAAATATGGAATATTAGAAGTCCTAACCATACTAAAACCAGTAAGTTCTGAACCTTTTCTGCAACGATATAGCTCGCTAATGCTACCAATAACATTAATTCCCAAGTAAAAAACCCTGCAGCTAAATCCAACCCCGTTCCCATCTGACTTAAATAACGTTTGCGATAAATATGCGCCATGAAAAAAATTGTACTAAACTTAGTACCATAATATATAGCGTAGCCAAATAATAAAACGAACCACAATATCGCTGTCGAGTAATGCCACATCAGCAGCCCAAATCGCATACTCAGTTGCTCTTGAATCAAGCCTAAGCCAATAGCAACCAACGGAATTTTTGCTAAACCGAAAAATACAATCCCATTATTTCGTAATTTTTGGGTGTCTAACAACTGGCTATACAATTCTTTAGGAGTTAGCCAAAAGCTGTGCAACGTGCTGAATAATTTAGCAGAATATATCCGAAGCACCGTTAATATAAGCAGCACTATTAGTAGCTGTATAACGTATTTACTTCGTTGAAATAGAGATATTTGGCTATCATAAGTTGGCGCAATAACTTCCTGTTTCTGGTGTATTTGGTCAAAAAACTTTCCCCAATAAATTGTTTTTTGCTCTTTGGAATTTAACCATGAGCGAGAACTATCTTGATACTGAAAGTAATAGGCTACTTTTGCCGTCTTGGGTATGCTTAAAATCACATAAATTTCAGATTCAGTGATTATTGGCCAAAGAAACTCATCTAAGGGTTCAGTAAAAAACACTGACCTATAACCAGCCTGCCTTAAATGAAGCAATTGATTTCTGAACCAAAGGCTATCTGGATGAAAACCATAGGAGGAATTTAGGGTTGAAAAAATGATGATGCTATCCTGAACAGCGCGAACCGGCAAATAGGAATCAGCGTGTAGTGAAGGTATTGTATCACAGCTACGCCTTAATAAATAGAGTGGATGATATAACCCAAACCAAGAATGGGTAGCTGTTGAAGCCAAATAGGATTCTCTTTGCAGCATTATCTTTAACGTAGAGGCGTTTTTTAGGAGCCTCCTCGGTATTGATAACCATAAATTTTTTCGGCTATGTAGTGAATAATACAGCAGTTTATCATCCAGATAGATTGAAAAAGACGGCCCTAAACCCTGTGTGTAAAAAAAGATAGTGTCCGGAATATTAGCAGGTAACGAAATTATATAGCTGAGTTCCAACCTGCTATGCTGATCCGAGATAAACGGAACCGGATACGCTAAACCCTCTGCTGTATTCCAATAGCCATTTAATGACAACAGTAATTCATACCCTTGTATAGAAACAGATTGCTTAAACTCAGTAGAATATGGATATGGAAATATTTTTGCCGTAATACAGTTAGCAGCGAACCATAAATACCCAACAATTAAACAGCATCTTTTCCAGCTAAACACCGTGCAAAAATACATCTTAACGTTTTATACAAACACCGCCATTGCCTCAACTTCATACAGAATACGAAGCAATTTGCCTTGTTTTAAAGATTCTTAGGCTTTTAAGTGTTGATAATAGAACTTTGGGTACGGAATCAGGGCTTTATAGTATTCTTGAATCACAAAGTTACCTCCTTATTGCCAATTTTTTTAGCATACTTTCCGAAGTATATCTTAACTTTTGGTCATTGTTTTAGGAAGCCGTATTCGTAAACTTTGGGCTCTATTTTATCGGCAAGTTGCCTAAGTTTTTCCCTTAGGTCGCCGATTAATTTCATATATGTTTCGTCTGAACTCTTATTATTCATTTTACCTGCTTCGTTTCTGCCTTGAAAATGCTCTCTTATGTCGTATAGTGAAGCGTTAACATTACAGTTTGGTTGTCTGTGGTAATATTGCCAAAGCTCGCGACCGGCATCAAAAACTACTGTTGCCTCCGGCGAAAATTCTAAAGAAGCTTTGTTATATGGAACTTCCGGTTCAAACAGAATAGACAATGCATAACCTGATTTTTTGGGTGGCTGCGGCTTACCTTTAATAAAATCTGTCATAAAACTACTCTCAAATTTTTCTCTTGCATTTACTTCTTTTTCTGTAAAAGGAATCCAGTGATTGATGCCGAATTTTGATTGAATATTATTACTAAACAAAGTATAGGCTAAACAATTATTTTTAAACGCACTGTCTGTTTTCCAGCCATCATTTGGAAATAAAAATTGGTCTCGGTCGTTAAGCCATGTCATTTCTACTGATTTTCTTACCGAAAAATAAATGCATGCTTCCACTAAATTTTTATCTGTTATCCAACTACCCCTTGGCATCACTACATCCTTAATAGTGTTTTTAATAAATATTTGGTCATTTGTCTGAAATACATTTCCTGTGTAAGACATATAACCTATTTGCTTTTCACCTAATCTTTTTCTAGTCTGAATCAGCCATTCATTAATTGATTTGTCATTATCATAATTCGGGATGTTTTTTATATCTAAATATTCCCCTTTTTCGTTATAAACATCAAAATTAACTCCTTGAAATTGCTCCTTAATATGAGTATCCCATATAAAAAAACCAATTGGGAAAATCCCCTTTACATTATCAAATGTTTTAGCAGGGCATAAAAACCCCTTTTCCCATTTTGCAAAGAAAAAATTTCTAAAAGTTCTAAAGTGTTCTCCAGATAGTATTTTTAATTTTGAAAAGTGTGCGACTTTGCAATAAGAAATTTCAAAATATATCCTAGTGAGGAATTGAACGAATAACTCTCTATTTGCTGCATTACCAAGTTTGTCACCGTATTTTGTATTAACCATCGAATTATTCAATCCCTTTTTACTTTTTTCTCCAAAAGTCGCAGTTTCAGCGTAAGGCGGATTAATATATACTACTAATTTTTTTCTTTTCTCAGGATTGTTGATGACGTATTGCAATGGTTTGGGTAATTTGTTGAAATCATCATTCAGAAAATCAAACTGGAAAACGTGGTCGTCAAGCAAGTTTGCACCGTTTTTAATACGGTCGTGCATTACTTCAACGTCTTGACTGTCTAAAGTCGAAGCCCAAACATTATACTTGTTTGTAAGACCAGCAAGCAAATTGCCTGTGCCAGCGGCACAGTCCCAAACATAATATTCGTCCTGCCAGTCTTCGCCTAAAACATCTGTCAAATATTTTTGTGAAAGTTCTACCCAAATTTGCGGAGTGAAAAAACTCCCTTTTCGTTCTCTTACGTCCTGCGGAACAAGTAAATCTCTTCGTTCTACAATATAATCCCAATATTCTTCTTTGGGTGGTCGGTCGTATTTGTTCCAGAATTGAGTATGGGAAAGTTGTTTGTCTTTGAAGTCAGTCCTTTTACTGCTAAACATTCCTGCTTCATCGAATTTTCTGTCAAGTTCGTAATGGTCGTGTCTTAACAGAACAAAAAGTTTTTCTTTTAAAGTATTGTTTTCTTGTGAAAGAAGGTCGGCAAGATAAAAGTCACCGTCAATAATTCCCGTTTTCTTTGCAATGTCCCAGTTTACGGCAATATTCGGTTTTACAGCTTGAAGCCATTTGTTGTAAATGACCATAAAATTGTTCTTGTCAATTTTGGTTTTGGTCAATCCGAATTTGCCGACAATAAAATTCTTCTTAATGAATTTCTTTAGTTCTCGGTCGTCAGTCAAAAAGTTAAATAGTAATGCTTTGCTGTCAATTACTGTTTTTACTTTTTCGTGAATAAGTTTGAACTCTTTTGTGGTGTGATTTGAAGGAGTTACATTCCAATTGAAGTCGTTAATGTAAAAAACTTCGTGAATGTCGTTGTAAGGAATAAAAGCGATTTTTTCTCCGTCAAATGCTCCTAACATTGCTGGTGGCAAAAACTTGTCAAAAGTTCTTGCTTTTCCAATTGTCAATATTAGCTGAACGATAGAATTGTAAATGTCCGAAGAACCTTTTTTTGCTTCTGCCCAAAGTAGAGATTCTTGTTCAAAAAGTTCCTTTTGGCTTTGGTGCATACAAACACAAAAGTCCACGTTGCCAATTATTTTGGTGCAGTCGTAAAGCCAAAAGTAGTCTTGGGCTACCTTGTTTTTTAGTTCTTCTTCTCTGATATTTTGATATTCCATCCGTATTTCAGCTTTATTTGTTTAGATACTGAGCGATATAACCAAAGGATAATAACTAATTTTAGGTCATTTTGACTCCGATTATGAGGATGTCATCTATTTGAGAGTAGCCTTCCATCCATTTTTGGAAGATATTTTGGATATTTTTTTCTTGTTCTGCGAGGGGATATTGTTGTTGTGAAGTGAGTATTTCGAGGAGGCGTTTGGTCATAAATTTTCGGCCAAATTCGCCGCCAAACTGGTCTGCGAAGCCGTCTGAAGTGATGTAAATACTTGTGTTGGGTTTAATCGTTTTTGTTTTGGTGATAAATGGCTGTTTAAGTGGGCGGTTACCTCCAATGGGTTGTTTTTCCGGTTTTATCTCAATTAAGTTGGCCTCTTCAAAGAGCCATAAAGGGCGGTTGGCTCCGGCATAGGATAAGAATCGGGTTGGTTTTTCATAGATGAAGAGAGCTATATCCATACCGTCCATAGTAGTTTGGGAATCGTTATTTTGTTGCTGGCGTAGGGCAGTTACTACTTCGTCATTAAGTTTAGTCAGTATTTCTCCTGGGTCGGTTAGGCCTCGCTCTATAATTAGCTTGTTTAGCATTGTGTATCCAATAAGGGACATAAATGCGCCGGGAACTCCGTGTCCGGTACAGTCTGCAGCAGCTAAAACAATCTTGTTTCCGTTATCTAAGGCTGTGAACCAGTAAAAGTCTCCACTGACAATATCTCTGGGTTTAAAGAAGATAAAGTAATCGTCAAGGAATTGGGCTAATACATTTTTTCGGGGTAAGATAGCCTCTTGAATCCGCAGTGCGTAGCGGATAGAGTCCATCATATCTTTGTTATGCTTCTCTATTTCTTCGTTCGCGCTGATTAAGGTTTCATTTTGGATTTTAATTTTGACATTTGCCTTTTCTAATTCAGTTTTTTGTTTGTTAATTTCTGTGTATGAGTTTGTTAGGGCTTTATTTTTACGTTCGATTTCTTCTTTTTGCTGCAAGACTTCTTGGGTTCTCTCCGCTACTTTTCGCTCTAATGCTATTTTTTCTACCTGAATTTTGTGGGTTCTCCATTGGATAAATCCAACAATAGTTAGTATCCCGCAAGTTGTATAGAGCAAATAAGCCCACCAGCGTCTATACCAAGGCGGAAGGATAACAAACTCAAAAACAGATTCTCGGCTAAGCTGCTCGAAAGTATCCCGTGCCCGCACATGAAAACGAAAAGAACCTTCCGGAAGGTTGGTATAGTCCTTTTTGGTTTCGTAAGTCCAGTTAGAAAACGCTGAATCAAACCCTTCCAAAAAATACTGATATTGGTTATGTGGACTATTGGTAAAAGCAGGTACGGAATATTCAAACCGGATTGCATTGTAACGATAAGGCAAAAAGTCTGTATGTGTCCAGTTATTTTTAGCTCCAAAATAAATCGTAGAATCTACACCAGAAAGCGTAACACTTCTGATAATAGCCCGATAAACAGGATTATAAAGATTTTTATTTTGAATACGATAGCAAATTATCCCGTCTGCACCGGAAAACCAAACGACATTATCTTGGCTAACTGCTATATCCAGAATATTGAACGTAGGAAGGCGTTTTAGGTCTAATTCTTCAAATTCTATGGCTTTTTGAGATTTTCGTACCACACCGATCCCCTCATGGCCATCTATCCAGACATCGCCTTTAAAATCTTCGTATAAATTAAAGATAGGGTTTTTCTTCTTTTGCCCTAAGAGAAATTTATTTCCAAAGCGGTTATCTGGAATTAGCTTTCCGGTATCAGAGATCGTGAATAGCCCTTGCTGAGTAGCGATTACGCCGGTATTTTCAGCAGAAAAAAGATAATATTCGCCATCCGGCAGGCCATTTTGGGTAGTAATTCTCGAAACAGGCTTATTTTGAGCAATCGGGATAATTATAATTCCTTGATAATCAGTTCCAATCAATAATTCTCCATATTTGGTTTCAACCATATTGCGAACCTTTTCGGTTATATTTGGTAGGGTAGCGTCTGCTACCCAGTGATTTTGGCGGCGCGTCAATCTCAGCACACCGGATTCTAAGCCCACCCAAATATCTCCTGAAAAATATTTAGAGGGCAGCACACATTGCGCCCTGCAATCATAAATTAGCGTAGCTTTTTTTGAATTAACTTCAAAAACACCTTCTAAGGTTGCAGCATATATCTTACCATCCTGCTCTTTAATATCCCAACATTCGCTTTGAATGCCTTTTACCGGTTCTAAAAATGTTTGCTGAGTTGATTTATCAAATCTAAAAAGGCCGGTGCTGGTGCCCACATACACCATTTCTTGGCGGGGAAAAACGATTAGCGGGATTCCCACAAGCCCGTTTATCTCTGAAATTCTGCTAAATGGAGAGGGATATTCTACCCGAGACAAACCGTTATTCCACGCAATCCATAGTGCCTGACTTTGGTCTTTGTATAAAAACAGTGCCATATCGTCTAAAAGTCCGGTGGACTTTCCCAACTGCTTTATGATTTTTCCTTGCTGGTTGATGATAATCACGCCGGATCTAAGGGTTGCAAAAGCAAATAAATCTTCGGTTAATTTCACACCGTGATAAAGTAGGTTTTCTACTATTGATGAATTTAAGGTTGGATCAAAAGGAATCAACTCACGGCCAGTATAACGATATAGCCCCTTTTCGCGTGTCCCGATTAGAAGTTCTGTTGTGTTGAGTGGGAGGATGGTATAAATTCGTTCATCTGCAAAACGCTCACCAAGCGGCACTAAGTTTAGTTGGTTGTTTTTGAACTCTAATAAACCTCTTCCGCGCTCACGAATTAAGAGGCGACCATTGACCCAAAAAGAAAAATGAAAAGATTCTTGGGCTTGAAATACCGTACAAGAATCTCCCAAAAAGTGAAATAGATATTTATCGGTACTAAAAAAAACACCTTGATTGGTGGCATAGGTTTGCCAAACATCGGCAAAATCGCGGTTCTTTTCAGGTATTTTAGGTAGCCACGAAACAAAGGATTGTTTTCCGGTTTTATCAGATGCTAAATATCCCAATTCGCCGGCGGCACCCACATATACTTTTCCGGCGGAATCCACACCCAAAGAACGAATTGGTGCATTTAGTTTTACTAAAATTTGCCGCCATTGACTCCCGTCATATTCAAGGACATAAGAATGATTGGCTACATAGATGATACCTCTTGCATCTTGGGTAATTGCCCAATTTTGAGAAGAAGCATTATATTGCTTTGCGGTAAAATTTACACTAAACGGCTCCCCCGGTAATTGAACCTGCGCAAAAGAGCCGTAAAAAAATAACCACCAAATAAAAACGATGTAAAACCTATGCACAGCCCAAATATAACTTAGTTTTTTTCAGGGATTAAAAAAGTTTAGAAATAATTTAACCACTCCTCTTGGGAGGGCGTAATACTTTACCAAAATAGGAAATAGCTCAGAATAGAGCTTCTGTAAGATAAAATCAATTTTATCGTTAAAACTTCAACTTTATCAGTTTGTATTCATTGGCAGTTGGGTTTCCTACTCCCATCAGAATTACTACTTTACTATCTATCAGGCCGGAGCGAGCTGGGAAAAAGTAATATAATGATTCTTGGTTTGAGATAAGTTCTTTGGTTGTGGTTTCTCCGTCAGTTAGGCTTACAGAAGTAGCTACTAATTTACCTTGCGCGCCTTTTTCGGTTACATAGATACAATGTAGTTTTTCGCCAACCACTACCGGGGTGTAAGAAAAAAGGAAATCATTGTTAAAATCTCGCTGTCTTTTTTCAAAAGTCGTAGCCCATTGGATTTTTCCTTCATTGAGGTCAATGGAGACAATTCCCACATCATAACGGACAAACTGGATTCCGCCGTCTTTATTTTGGGTATAAGCCTCTTCTAAGAGCCAAAGTAATTGGCCGTTTTTTTCGATTACTTTTGTTTGGGTGAAGTTTGCACCATCTTTGTATTTATCAACCCAAGATTTAGGTATTTCGAGAGAATTTTCTTGTTTTAGGCGCATTCCTTCCATGATATTGAATTTTTTATAGAAAAATTCATTCCATTTAATGGCTGTATTGTAAGCTTTTTGGCCGTTTAGGATTCCGTTTCCGGAGGTTTTGGCACTTACGCCGATAGCGACCATTTCGTTTTGGGTAGTTAAAAAAAGCTCTATAGCCGGAATAGACGCTCCGTTTAAGACGATTGGAAACTCGGCGTAGTTTTTTTGCTTATAGTCATATTTAACGATGATAGGTAACTTGGCGGTATCGGCAACAGTATTCGTATATTTTTCATAAGTCATTAAGAAATAAGCATTTCCTCTTTTATCAACGAGGGCTTGGCGAACCACATAACGTTCAGTAGTTTTAGGCAACTGTAATTCTTGCGACCATACATAACGCCCGTCTCCTCCCCAAACAGAGGCAAAATGCCTTCTTTTTTTAGGATCTTCATCGGGATTCATTCCTAACCAGAGAAATCTGGTGCTATCAGGCGAAATAGCATACTCATCTACGTAGCCTTTAGACTTTGTATCAAAAGTTTCATAATTAGATATATTTTGAAGCGGCCCGATTTCTGACCCCGCCAAAGAAAAGAATTGCCCTACAACTTTATAGCTTTTGGTTTTGGGGTCTTCTTGGGTTCCAAATACCAAAAAGGAACGGTCTAAGCGGCGAATGTCCTTAAAATTCATCGTGGGTTGCCCCTCTTTGGTAATCGGTTTAGCCCAAAGCTCTTCATACTTTTTGGGGCTAACTGCCTGAATATAACGATTAACCGTTCTTCTGCCGTTTGTAGCCTGAAAATGCTCCACATAAACTGCGTTTCCGCGCCCGTCAGCACAGATTCGGGAGGGATACCCAACCTTATTTATGTTGTAAGCATCTGCCGAAAAAGTAGTCTGGTCTATAAGCTCCTGCGAAACAGCTATATTAACCCAGATAAACCCTAAAATGAATATTTTGATGTATTTCATAACCCAAGTAACCACAAAGTAAATGCCAATACAAATATCTTGGTAAAAACTTTACTGCCTAAGTATTTTTTGGGGCCTAAATAAATAATTCTAAAATCTTAACTGTTCATTTAAACCTAAGAACAATATTTGCATAGTTTCGCACAATAATTGGGGATATTGTTATGAACTTTGAGGAAATCTTTCAGAATAATCAAAATTGGATTGCCGAAAAGTTAGCTACGGATTCGGAATATTTTGAAAATTTATCTAAGGGACAATCTCCCGAAATCTTATACATTGGATGCTCTGATAGCCGCGTAACAGCCGAAGAACTCATGGGAGCTGACCCCGGAGAGGTCTTTGTTCATCGAAATATCGCTAACCTCGTTGTTAGCACCGATAATAATCTGAATGCTATCGTTCAATATGCCGTAGAATACTTAAAAGTTAAGCATATAATCGTTTGCGGGCACTATGAATGTGGGGGCATTAAGGCTGCCCTTGAACCAGAAGATATGGGGCAACTCAACAGTTGGCTGCAAACCCTGCGTGATGTTTATAGATTACACCGTGCCGAACTAGATATTATCGAAGATAACCAAAAACGCCTTGATAAAATGGCTGAACTAAATGTCTTAGAGCAATCATTCAATATCATGAAGATTGACCACGTTCAGCGTTCTTGGAGAAAAACAGGCTTCCCAATTATTCACGGATGGATATTTGACGTAAGAACCGGAAAGCTAAAAGACCTAAACATCAGCACAGAATATGAATACAAAGAACTTATGGACATTTATTATCTGTGGGTTTAACGCTGATTGACTTCCTGCGAAATCTTGGTTTTTGGGTTCGGCCATTATGGTTGTAGCCAAAAATAAAAAATAAAACCACATTTTAGGCCGTAAATCACATTTTTCAGGAGATTCTGGGGTCTATAAGGCGGTTTAAAATATCTGCAAAAGTGTTTACGGTAATAAAAATGGTAGCCGACATAACCACGCCTCCTAAGATAACGGGAAAATCATGCTGAAGCATAGCATCAACGGTTAATTTCCCCACACCCAACCAATCAAATAAATATTCAATAAAAAACGCGCCGGATAGCAACGAAGCAAACCAGCCAGAGGTTGCAGTTATCAGCGGATTTAAAGCATTTGGCAAAATGTGTTTGAACCAAATATAGCCTTCACTCAATCCCTTAGCACGGGCTGTTCTGATGTAGTTTTGGTCTAAAACACCCAAACAAGCATCACGAGTCAATTGCAAAATCTGAGATAACGGCCTGATTGCCAAAGATAATGCCGGTAAAACTAAGTATCTGAAATCTATGTGTGTGTCTGCCGAAAAAATATCCCGCTCTATGAGATAGCCGGCAATGGGTAAGTTGGTAATACCCCCTAAATCAATAACAAAAATCCGAATCAGCAAAACAGCCATAAAAAAAGAGGGCGCAGCTATCCCTGCTGTTGTGATGATAATCAGTAACTTATCTAATGTCTTTTGAGCATTCGCAGCAGCAATGCCTCCTAACGGAATCCCTATGAAGATAGCTAATATCAAACTGACAGTTGCTAAGATAAGGGTTCCGGGTAAGCGACTTAGGTATAAATCAATTACTGGGCGGTTACTTTGAAATGACCTTCTTAAATAAGGCCATTTGAGTACCAAAGCCGGTTCAGTAGAAATTATGTTAAGAAAATGATAGTTTCCGGAACTTTGCTGCTTAGAGTCCAACAAAGCAACAGGAGATATATCGTTTAATAAATTACTGTATTGACTAAGCAAGGGTTTATCTAAGCCCAACTCCGCCCGTATTGATTCGAGGGTTGCTAAATCGTTTCGCTGCCCGGCCAGCATCTGTGCTGGGTCTCCAATCCAGTAAAACAAAAAAAATAGTACTGTGATAACCCCAAAAATGGAAATAACTGCTGTGGATAAGGACTTAAAAAGAATAACGAGCATCCTCATCTTCTGAATACCTTCAATGCACGTAGCTGTATTTTGGTTTTCATCTTATCCAATTCAAGCATATCTGGGTGGAGAATATCAAGACCAAAGCGGGCTGTGAGCACTTTATTATATGCTTGGATCATCTTTGCGTGTCTTTTTTCGACTACTTCCGAAGGATATTTTTTTCGGTAATCTGCCCAACGGCGGCCATCTGTAAGAAAATCTTTTATCGGATAAAGGTTACGTTGCTCTATACTTTTATAGCGAAATTTTAAACTTTTGGCAAATACAAAAAACAACAAACTGTATAGCAAGGTAATCGTTATCCCAAAACCGTTATATTGGATAAGACCTGTGTAATAAACCAATAAGAGATTATTGGTCAAAAAACTCAATAACCATCCATAGATAGCGAAAATAATTAGGGCGGCCAAAATCTCTTTGTACTTTCCCTGCTTGGGTAAAAACAGCAGGAGAAAAAGCGACATAGCAGAGAAATATAGCATCGTCAAAATACCGTTGGGATATTCTACCCATAGCCAAAAAAACAAACAGAGATTCAATATCAGTATCAAGATCATCTTTCCGGCAGAATAAAACTTCTGGAAATAGTGTTTGGCAAATTTTCGCCAGCCAATTAGATAAAATATTATTCCGGCTAATGGTATAAAAACAAAATAAGAAGCCTCTGCTGGAAATAGCGCAATGATTCCGCCCACAATAGCCCCTGCTATCGCCATAAAGACAGTTACAGAACTAAAAAGGGTTTTGTCTGTTTGTAAATTAGCCAGATAGTAGCCCAAACTCCCGCCTACTAAAATACTTACAAGAATCAGGATTATCTGCATTGGAGTCAGTCTATTTTGGTTGAATCAACGTCTATAATTTGCTCATCTCTGAATCTGCCGGCTTGTTGTGGTATATCGCCGGATTTAGAGTTTACATAGCTGTTAGCTACGCTGATAAAGTCTTCAGATAAAACTTCTTTTACTTGGGATGCGTGCTTTCTCAAAAAATATCTTGCGAATAGCTTTAGCAATAGCGGGAGCCATAGCGGTATGGTAAGTGCAGCAAACAGAATTAGTAAAAAAAATATTCCAAATCCAATTAGAATCCATTTCAGAATAATCATGGCCGGCCAGTAGTTTTTTAGATTAATTGAAGTCGGTGGTTAGTTTAAACCGAGATATGCGTTTGTTTCCTTTGTCGCAAATATACACAATTTTATTTAGATATGCTACGGCTACCGGCTGTTGAAATTGGACGGGAGCCGTACCTGTTCCGCCAAAAGAAACCCGAATATTTTTTCGGACTGCTGCACTTGGCGGCGGGGTTACTCCTTCTAAACCGGTATTGGTAAACACATAAATAGAATCTTTTTGGCTATCAGCTACAAATAGATAATTGGTGCCGTCTCCGGAATAAGTTAAGCCGGTAGCTTGGCCAAAACGCTGTGGAGAATACAAAAAGCCGCTTGCTTTAGAAGTATCCATAGAACCTAAATCTGCGTTTAAAGAATATTCAAGGCCATCTTGGCCGTTAGTAACACGAATGTTTTGAACGCTCAGGGTTATGAATTTATCACCGGAACTCACAAAGAAATCACGGCTACTGCTCACAAATGGAGTTTGAGGCGGCTGTGCATAAGCCGTAATAGCAAGTGGCTGACGAAAATAATTGTTAAAAGTCCCTTGTGTAGTTGTTACAGACAAAGTTCCTAAAAACACATCATTGGCATCCATCAGTACTATGGAATCATCAGGGCCTCCAAATTGCACCGAAGAATTAGAATTCCCTTTTCTAACAAAATAATAAGAATTATCTGCCAATACGGCGATGTCTCTGATTTCTACGGATAAATCGCTGGGAGAAACTACTGACTTAAAGTAAAATGGATGGATGATTTTTTGGGTGATTCTGGCTCCGTTTAAGCTGTAAGGATACGCCGGTAAAGCTATTCTGAAAATTGCATTTAACGTAATGGGGTTGCCCATAATTACGGTATCAAAGCCGGCTATTGCTAATAAATTTAACTTTCTATCTTGAGCGATGGCTTTTACTTTGGGTAAAGTAAATCGGCTTAACTCCCGCCCGGCTTGGTCATATTGAATAATTTGGTTCGCGCCAGCATCCACCACATACAGCAATTCATCATAACCTGCTAAAACATCTACGGGATTGGCAAAACCCGTTAAAGAAGGCTGAATCGGTATATAAGCCACAATATCATCACCATATTTAGGAACATCAATAAACCCTAAATCTGTTTTTTTGCCCCAAAAGTCTTGACAACCTGAAAATAATGCCAACAATATAATCAGCAGATTAAAGTCTTTCATGGTACAAATTTACGGAACTTTTTCATTCTTGTTTTTAAAGCTGTTTTTCTCTATTCAGAATGTATTTAGAGCCGCTATTTCTTAAAAACAATATTATCTGATTCTAAATTGTTTTTTGATAAATGGGCTTCAATATCACTGATGAATATCAAACTGCCGTCATTTTGAATGATGTTTGGCTTAAAGCCTAACTGCGTTAAGGTATCAGTAGCTTGTTTATGCGGCTGATTGTTTCTTTTGGCTTCTAAGTATTCCATCACAATAACGGGTTTTGAGCCTTCTTTTTTTAGGAGATTCATCCCGCCGTTTATCACAGCGAATTCTCCGCCTTCTACGTCAATCTTGATGATATTAGGAACTTCCCCATATTTGGTTAGTAAGTTGTCTAATGTAAGGGCATCAACCACTACCTTTTTAGTTTTGATTTTTGAAAACCATTTTTCGTTTTCAAATTGAGCTAAGTCAGTTGTATTATATTCTGAATACAAATTAGGTAATTCAAAAAATGAGACCTTTTGATTGTTATCAGACATTGCATTGTGCCGTATGGATATATTAGCATACTGTTCTGTATTTTTTTTCAGAATATCAAAAGTTGAGGTAGATGCTTCAATGGATACAACCTTTCCGCCCGGCCCGACCAATTCAGATGCCAAAATTGAGAAATAGCCATAATGCGCTCCTATATCCCAAAAAGAGTCGTTGTTTTGTAAATTATGAATTAAAAACTTAGCTAACCTAATTTCAGACGGGTGAGACTTGCCTCCAGTTAAGTAAATATCGGTTGAAGCAGGCAAAACTACGTTGATTTTTTTTCCTGTAAATAGTTCACAGCTTACCGATATTTCTTTTTGAAATATCGGATACAAGACGTTTTTTAATACTATCGCATAAATATATCTAATTGGGTTGTGCAGTAACCTGCCCAATTTGGAAGTATTTGATAATGCTTCTACTTGTTCAAGATTTTTTTCTAAGTTTTTTTTCATTAGACATTATATGAACTAAAAGTTCAACTGCAAAGTTGTATATTTTTTTGCTTATAGCAGGAATAGCCACTTAAATGGTTATGAAATTAACACCAGCTTAATAATTAAGTAGATATTTACTTTTTTATCTTTTAGGGTAGCCCTAATATATCATCCATCTAAGTCTTTTGATAGCTAAAGTCAAAGGATTTGGCTATGAATCATTTTATCTTGTTTGTAAGTGATTATTATTTTGTGTAGATTTGCATAGTAAAATGGATTTAACGGTTTTAAGTTATCAAGTAAATTTATCCAACGGATAATTGTTGATAAATTATTTTATAACTGACTGCAAATATCTATTTGGGTCTAAAAACAATGATTTTAATCACGAGAAAGTTATATGCTGGATTTTAAACAACTAATTAAGGAATGCAAAGAGTTAGCGTTTGATTTGAATTTTACACGCGCAAAGCGTTGGAAAGAGGAAGCACCCGGTAGGGTTGTTGTGGGGTATATGCCGGTATATTTTCCCCGCGAAGTGCTGCACGCTGCCGGAGCTTTGCCGGTAGCCATCTTTGGCGGCGGAGATAAAAAACAGGTTATCAGAGGAGATGCCTACTACCAATCATACATTTGCCACATCCCCAGAAGCACTCTTGATATAGTCTTGGACGGCCAAACTGCACATTTTGACGGATATATTTTTCCCTCTATCTGTGACGTAATCCGAAATCTATCCGGAATTTTTAAACTCAATAACATCGGGAAGTTCATCAAATATATGGATTTTCCGCAAAACTTTTTACCGGAAGTAGGCGGTGTATTTTACCAACAAGAAATGCAGCACGTCATGCATTACGTCCAAGAAATTAATAATAAGACCGTTACCACAGCAGATTTAAATCACTCCATCGCTTTATACAATAAAAATCGCCAGCTAATAGAGCGAATTTATGAAATCCGCCAGCATTACCCTTGGCGAATGACTATCGAAGAAGTCTATTATGTACTCAGAGCCGGAACAGTCATTCCGGTAGAAGAACACAATCAGATTTTAGAGCAAGTCTGCAACCACATTGAACAAAATATTGGAGAACCACAGGACAAAGTAAAGGTAGTTATTTCTGGAGCTTTCTGCGAGCAACCGTCAATCGGTCTGATAAAATCTATCGAAGAAGCCGGATGCTATGTAGTTGATGATGATTATATGCTTGGCTCCAGAATGATTCTTGGAGACATTAGCGCTACAACAAACAGCCCCTTAGAAGCTATTGCTCATGCTTACATTTACCAAAGCCAATATTCTTCTTCTATTTATGATGTAAGTAACCCCAAAGAGAACCGTTTAGCAGAAATTGCCAAAAAACGTGGTGCAGACGGGGTTCTTTTTGCCTCAGCCAGTTTTTGCGACCCCAGCCTCTTAGATGCTCCTATCTTCCAAAAGGCTTTTGACAAAATGGGAATCCGCTACATAGCATTCCAATTTAGTGAAAACATCAACCAATATAAAGTAATTAAAGAACAAGTAGGTGCCTTCTCTGATTCTATCAAATTGTGGGAAGACGAATCTGTACATATTTCTTAAAAACCATTTTTTTAAACCAATGAAATCAGAAGTAAAAAAAGAAAATAGCATGATTCTCCAAAAGGAGATGATAGAAGGATTGTTCAATGATTTGGCTAATGCCAAAGCAAACGGGCGTAAAGTATGCTATACTTTTGTGCCGGGTAATTTGTCTGAGCTAATCCGGACATTCGATATGCTGCCGGTTTATCCGGAAATCAACGCGCTGCAAAATGCAATGCGCAAAAAATCTGCTGCATACATCAAAGAGGCAGAAAAACACGCTCATAGTGAAGACGTTTGCACCTACGTAAAATGCGACGTAGGAATGCTCCTAAAAGGAAACATCGGCCCAACCGGCCAAAAACTTCCAGAACCGGATGTCCTCCTGCTCAGCTATACCGGCTGCTTTACTTTCATGAAATGGTTTGAAACACTAAAACGGGAATATCCAGATACCACCGTCATTATGCTGCATACACCATACCAAGAAAATGGCAAAATGACTCCGGAAATGACTCAATATATGGTAAAACAATTCCATGAAGAAGTAATCCCTAAAATGGAAGCCGTTTCCGGTATTAAATTTGATGAAGAAAAGCTAAAAAAGCACTTAGAACTCTCCAAAGAGTCTGAAGACTGGATTACCAAAATCTTTGATACAACCAAACATCGTCCTTCTCCCATAGACGCTTATTTTGCCGGCGTTTACTACATCGGTCCCATCAATATTGGTTTTAGAGGTACTCAAGAAGCGGTGGATTACTACAAGGCATTGTATGCAGAAATTCAAGAAAGAATTCAATTGGGGTTAGGCCCCGTTACCCCAGAAGGTGAAATGAGCGAGGAAAAATACCGCTTAGTGGTAGAAGGCCCACCAAACTGGACAAGTTTCAGAGAATTTTGGAAAATATTCTATGATATGGGAGCCGTAATTGTAGCTTCTTCTTATACCAAAGTAGGCGGCGTTTATGACCTCGGCTGGAGACATAATCCCGAAAAACCCCTCGAATCCCTCGCAGAATATTGCATGAACTGCTATACCAACCTGAACCTCCCCCAGCGGGTAGATTTACTTTCAAAGTGCATTGCAGAATATGGTGCTGACGGCTATGTAACAAACTCAATCAAAAGCTGTAACTCCTTTTCAGCCGGCCAGCTTGCTATGATGCGTGAAATTGAAGACAAATTAGAAGTCCCCGTAGGCTTCATCGAATCTGACCTCGTTGACCCACGATACTTCTCATATTCAAACATTAAAAATAGACTTGAATCCTATTTTCAAATGCTTGCCCAGCGAAAAATGATGAAGGAACTTGCCAACCAACCCTCTAATACATAATTAAAATAGTTGAAAATTATGAAAAAATATTATTTAGGAATAGATCTCGGTTCCACAACTTCAAAATCCGTCATCATTAATGAAAAAGATGAAATTGTAGGGCGCGGTATCACCAATACACGAGCAAACTACAAAATAGCTGCCGACATCGCCCGTGAAGAAGCTATTTATGATGCCCGCTTTACTCTTTTAGAAGAAAAAATTGGTGAAAGCCAAGGCAAACGCCCCGAACTCAAAAAATATATGGAAGACCTAAAAAACGTCTTCAAATACGGACAATTTAAAAGAAGAATGGATAGCCTTGAAAAAATGCTCATCCAAACCGTAGAAAACTTCTCCCACCCAAACAAAGCAGATATTCTAGAAAAACTAAAAATCATTATCGAAAAAATCCGCCCACAAATTCATCATGAATTTATCTACGAAATGCTCGGTACTAAAAATCAATTTTTTAGAGATATCGTTAGTGAAAAATATAATGGAGAAGTTTCCAATATCGGGTCAGAATTCTATGAACCCCTCATACTTGCCTTTGACAAAAGTATCACTCCCACAGAAAACGAAATGGTATCCTATAACTTTAAAGAATTGGTTATAGAATCCATCAAAATCTTAGATGAAAAATATCAGGGATTGGCAGATACCCAAGGTAATAACAACAAAGAAGATTGGTATTATGCTGAATTAAATACTACCAAAGATAACTATGAAACCTTAGCCTATACCTTACGCCAGCATATAGAGGCCATTGCCGATGAGGAAATACCTATTGCGAATATGGTTGGAACGGGTTATGGTAGAGCTTTACTTCCTTTTCCGGAAGACTGCATTAAGTCAGAAATCCTTTGCCACGCCTTTGGTGCGCACGCCGTTTTCCCAAATACCCGAACTGTTTTAGACATTGGCGGGCAGGATACTAAAGCTATTCAAGTAGATAGTTATGGCTTAGTAACCAGCTTCCACATGAATGACCGTTGCGCAGCAGGCTGTGGACGTTATCTGGGTTATATCGCTGACGAATTCGGGCTTTCTCTCAATGAATTAGGTCCAGAAGCCCTTAGCGCAACCCGCGAAACTACTATTTGCTCTACTTGTACCGTATTTGCAGGCTCAGAAGTAAAGGAACTACTAAACAACGGCGAAGAACGCCCTAATATTCTGGCTGGCTTACACAAAGCCATTGTTCAAAGAGCAATGTCCCTAATCGCCCGTTCGGGAGGTGTAAAAAATGAATTTACCTTTACCGGCGGTGTTGCTCGAAATCAAGCTATACTAAAATACGTCAAAGATATGGTTGCAAATACCTACGGAAACCTAACGATGAATATTCATACAGATTCAATCTTTATGGGAGCACTCGGAGCAGCCATGTTTGCCCGTAGAAATATTCAGGTAAATTTACCCAAAGCCCAAAAATCCGAAGTCCGCGAACCCGTTGAATAAAATCAATTAACCTAATCTAAATAAAATACTTATGGAAAAACTAATTTATACAGTAGGCGTAGATGTAGGCGGTAGCTACGTAAAAGCAGTCTTGATGCAGTACGACCACACCGGTGGAGACCATAAACTCATAGATAAACAAACCGAAAAAATCCGCAAAAGAAACCCCAAAGATGTGGTAGTTGATGCAGTAGATATTATCCTCAAAAGGAATAATTTGTCTTATGATAAAGACATTGCCTACTTAGCCTCTACCGGAGAGGGAGAAATGGTAGAAAAGAAAAAAGGCCATTTTTACAGCATGACCTCACATGCGCGCGGCGGGAAATACTTTGCCCCAGAAGCTAAAACAGTTGTTGATATGGGCGGTTTGTATGTGAGAGCTATCAAAGTGGATTCCAAAGGCAAAGTACTGGACTACAAAATGACAGGCCAATGCGCCTCGGGGTCCGGACAATTTATTGAAAATATATCCCGCTACCTCGGCTTAGCTATCGAAGAGGTAGGCGAAATTTCCATCAAAGCAGATAACCCGGACGTTCCGTCTGGAATTTGCGCCGTACTTGCTGAAACAGACGTGATTAACTCGGTATCAAAAGGAATCTCCACTCCTAATATCGTAAAGGGAATCAATCTATCCATAGCCAGCCGGGTCGTAAAATTATTAAGTTCCCTGCGGGCAGAATCCCCCATCGTTCTTGCAGGAGGTATGGGAATGAATATCGGTATGATTCAGGCTATTGAAGAAATTTCTGCCGAAAACAAAAAAAGTACATTTACCTTTATTTCTAACCCCAATGCCATTTACTCCGGCGCAATAGGAGCAGCACTGTGGGGCGGATTCAGATATTATAAACTGAAAGAAAAACAAACTACCTTAGTTGTTTAAAACACAAAATAAACCAACCATGAAGCAACAGTTGGCCAGTGAATATACGCTCGGGCAGGTTATTCCAAATATCGCAATATTACTAAAGCAAAATGCAGAAAAATTTGCGCAAAAGATTGTCTTTCAACAACAAGATGCCTCCGAAAATTATATTGGAATAACTTGGAAGGACTTTTATCAGAACATCATCAACATTGCCTATAACCTCCGCCAAGCAGGATTTCAGGTTGGGGACAAAATGGTGCTCTTTTCACGAAATAACCTGAATATGCTGCAAGTAGAACTTGCAGTTATGGCATCCGGCGGCGTTGCTGTTCCTATCTTTTTTAACTTTAAAAAAGATACGGCAGAGCTACTAATCACTCATGCAGACGCTCAATGGCTAACTGTAGAAGGAGATACACAACTGAACAATATCGGAACCAATTTATCATTAAAAAAAATCTATACCTTTGATGATGATATTGTTACCACCCGTTTTGAACAGTTGGTCCATATTCGGGAGTTGCTAAAACCAGCGAAAGAAAATTATTTGGATACAACCATTACACCGGAAACGATTTGCC
Organism: Bacteroidia bacterium; assembly: GCA_026932145.1. Taxonomy (NCBI): domain Bacteria; kingdom Pseudomonadati; phylum Bacteroidota; class Bacteroidia; species Bacteroidia bacterium. Next base: position 48,107 of record JAIXKT010000008.1, on the reverse strand, counting down.
TAAATATGTTTACCTCCGGAACGATGGGGACTCCTAAGTGCGTTCAGCTAACCCACCAGAATATCCTTTCTCAGCAGGCTGCTCTCGATATTCTTTGGAACGTTAATGAAGAAGATAGATTCCTATCCTACCTACCTTGGCATCATAGTTTTGGAGGTATTTTTGAGCTATTTACAGCCTTAGCAAAAGGTGCTACCTATTCATTAGAAAGCTCTTATGGCCGAGACCCAAAGATAATTTTTGAAAATTGGAAAAAAGTTCGCCCAACAGTCTTTTTTAGTGTCCCAAAGGTTTACCAAAATCTATTTGAACTAACCCGAGAAAATAAAGAGACCGAAGATATTTTCTTTAACTCCGGCTTAAAATTTATTTTTACTGCTGCGGCTGCTTTACCGGAAAAGTTATCTAATGAATTTGAAAAGAGAAATATTCCGGTAATTGAAGGTTGGGGGCTTACAGAAACATCTCCCTGCTGCACCTTAACCAATCCTAAGCTCAGGCGAGAAACCGGTATGGTTGGAAAACCGATTCCGGGCGTAACTATCAGAATTGCCGATGATGATGAGATTCAGGTAAAAGGCCCTAATGTGATGGTTGGTTATTACAAAAATGACGAAATAAACCGCATCACTTTTACCGAAGACGGCTGGTACAGAACCGGCGATGTTGGCCAAATCACCGAAAACGGCTTGCGCCTAATTTCCCGAAAAGATAGAATTTTTAAACTATCTAATGGCGAAAAAGTGATTCCTACCGACTTAGAAAAAGCCATCGAGCTAAGATGCCACTACGTTCAATATACAGTAGTAGCCGGCAGCGGCGAAGAACATCCCGTAGCATTAATATTTCCGAACAAAAGACTCTTAGACAATCCTGATTACGAATTTACACCGGAAGAAGGTTGCTTTTGCCCCAGAAACCTAAATGAAATGGGTCGCTGCCTAACGGACTGCCTTGATAAAGCCAACAACAGCATCGGCCAAAAATTTGCCAAAGTAAAAGCCGCCGCCATCATCATGGACGAACTCTCCCTCGAAAACAACACACTAACACCGTCATTAAAAATAATTCCCAAAAACGTTGTAGAAAAATACCGCGCCCACTTACTTCGTTTATACGGAGAAAACGTCCCCGCCAACGAAGAAGTGTATATCATTGACCTCAAAAACCACAAAAACACTCATTATGTATAAAATAGCCAGTACCGATATTTTAAAGCAGGTAATGGGCAATTACTTTCGTTCATTAGAATCCGGCGAAAAAAAAATTGCTTGGTGTACCAGCGTTGGTCCTGCCGAGCTACTACGCTCCTTTGGCTTTGAAGTATATTTTCCGGAAAATCACGGTGCATTATTAGGGGCTACCCGCTCCGCAATGGATTATATCCCAGAAGCCGTTAAACGCGGCTACTCAGGCCACGTTTGCTCCTACACCACCGCAGATATAGGTTCTTATCTTAAACAAGAAACCCCCCTGCAAAAACACTATGGCCTAAAAGGAATCCCAAAACCAGACATCATCGCCTATAATACCAATCAATGCCGCGAAGTACAAGACTGGTTTAACTTTTTTGCCCAAGAGTTTAGCTGCCCAATCGTGGGAATCCAACCCCCAAGGCACATTGACCAAGTTACCCAAGAAGAAGTTGAACTTGTTGTAAAACAATTCAAGCGGATGATTCCCGCCTGCGAGCAAGCCAGCGGCAGAAAGTTTGACGAAGACCAGTTTAAAGAAACCGTCCGGCTTAGCAAAGAAGCAACATTACTCTGGCAAAAAGTACTCAAGACATCTACCGCCGATATTGCACCTATCAGCTTTTCTGATGGCACCATTCACATGGGGCCAATCGTAGTCTTACGAGGCACCCAAGTAGCCAAAGACTATTACACAACCCTTTTAGCAGAACTTACTGAAAAAGTTGCTAACGGAGAAGGATTTTTGCCAAAAGCTAAAGTCCGTATTTTTTGGGAAGGAATGCCTATTTGGGGAAAACTTCGGATGCTCAGCGACTTATTTGCCGATAATCAAGCCGCAGTAGTTGCCTCAACATATTGCAGCAGTTGGGTCTTTGATAAATTTGACGAAAACGACCCTTGGAACTCCACAGCGCGCGCCTATACGGAAATTTTTATCAACCGCAGTGAAGCCGCTAAAATGGAAATGCTAACAGATTGGTTCAATGAATATAAAATTGACGGTATCGTCTATCATGATTCAAAAACCTGCTTCAACAATTCCAACGCAAGATTTGGAATGCCCCAACGCCTAAAAGAAAAAAATGGCGTCCCAGCATTGGTCGTTGAAGGAGATTTGTGCGACCTGCGTTTCTTCAGCGAAGGACAAAGTATGACCAAAATAGAAACATTTTTAGAACAACTTATTGAAAACAAGCTAATCCATTCATGAACCTTAAAAACCTGAAAGTCGGAATTATAGGGGCAGGTCCAATCGGTATTATTTTAGCGGCTAAACTCCATGAATCCGGCTGTGAAGCCGCTTTATGTATCAGAAATGAAGTTAAACGCAATAAAATTTTAGAAAACGGCCTTATTTTAGAAAGTGTATTTCAAAGCACCTCTAAGGTAACTGTCTATGAAAAAATAAGCGACTTTGCAGCACTAAATCTTGATTATCTTATCTTCGCCACCAAGTCGTATCAAGTAGATGAAGCACTGCAAGAAGCTGCCAGCCTAAACTCAGAAAAATTGACCGTAGTAATCGCCCAAAACGGAATTGATATAGAAGATATGTTTATTCCAACCTTTGGAGAACTGAAAGTCCTACGAATGGTTGTCAATTTTGCCGGAAATATGGCTACTCCCAACACCGTAAAAGTAGCCTTTTTTAACCCACCTAACTATATCGGTTCTGTTAATGATTCTCAACACACAAAAGCCCAAGAACTTGCTGAACTTTTGACACAAGCTGGCTTGGAAACCAAAGTTGTTGATTCTTTTGCCTTAACCAAACAGGTTTGGCAAAAAACGATTTTAAATGCAGCTTTAAGCCCACTTTGCGGAGTAGGCCGCCTAACGATGGCCGAAGCAATGGCTGACCCAGACACCGCAGAACTTGTTGAACAAATTATCAATGAAGGCTTAGAAGTTGCTGAAAAAGAAAAAATCAGATTCTCCGATGACTTCATCCGCCTGTGTATGCGTTACTTGAAAAAAGGCGGAGACCACTTCCCGTCCCTCGCCCTGGACTTGATCCAAGGAAAACAAACTGAAATAGATTACTTTAACGGGAAAATCGTTGAATACGGACGAAAACACTACGTAAGAACTTCACTAAATTTATCCTTTACCAACATGGTAAAGGCCATGACCAACAAAAATATCATTTCCCGCATACCCGGAAACCAAAACGATGTTTCCCGCCTAATTCTGGGAAAAGGTGTTATCAACAAACAGGCAATTATTACAAACTATAAAAACCAAGATTGCTTTTTAGGGATTGATTTAGGCTCTGCATACGCTAAGTTTTCAGTTGTTGATGAACAAGGAACCGCTGTATTCCAGTATTTCTTACCCACCATGACCAACGATAAACAAGCCTTCAAAAATGTCATGATGGCCATAAATTCTTCTTTTAGAGTAAAATACAGTTGCGCAACCGGCTACGGACGTAAGCATTTTACAGAAACAGATATTGTAAAAACCGAAATCAATTGTGCTGCTGCCGGTGCCTCGGCCTATTATCCCGGTGAAAAAAATATCATAGACATCGGTGGCGAAGACATCAAGGTAATCCGCTGTGATAAAGACAACAGCGTAGAAAACTTTTATATGAACGATAAATGCGCCGCCGGAACAGGCTCTTTTTTAGCCGAAATAGCCGAACGGGCAAATATTAATATCTCAGAAATGAGCAACTTAGCAGCCTTGTCTAAATATGACAAAGAACTAAACAGCTTCTGCACCGTTTTTGCCAAAACAGAAATTATGAACTGGATTTTTGACGGAATGAAATTAGAAGACATCGCCCGAGGTATTTATATCTCAATTGCCAATAGAGTTGCTAAAATGCGCCTTGACCCCGGAATACCAACCTATATGATAGGCGGCGTAATCGCTCACCACCCCTTTTTGAAAGATATTTTAAATGAAAAATTTAAGAAAGACATCAAAATCATCCAAAATCCACAATTTATAGTTGCTTTCGGCGCAGCCACTATCGCGAAACAAGTTTTTCAAAAACAACACAGCCCAAAACTCGAAACAACAATATCTAAATAATAATTGATGAAGCACACCGTAATCATAGAGCCATTCAAAATCAAATCCATAGAGCATATCCAGATGAGTACCGAAGCAGAACGTATTCAGTATCTGCAACAAGCTCATTACAATCCATTTTTGCTAAATTCTGACCAAGTAATCATTGACTTTTTAACTGATAGCGGAACTTCTGCTATGAGTGCTGAACAATGGGCAGGCATAATGCTGGGCGATGAATCCTATGCTGGTTCTAAATCTTGGCACAAAATGGAAAATGCCGTTCGTCATTTAACTGGGCACGAATTTATTTTGCCTACCCACCAAGGGAGAGCTGCCGAACGCATCTTATACAGCCATTTAGGGGGAAAAGGAAAATATTTTATCAGCAACACGCATTTTGATACGACACGAGCAAATATCGAATTTTCCGGTGCTGAAGCTATTGATATTCCGATTTCGGAAGCAAACGATTCGGCACTCATTCATCCATTTAAGGGAAATTTAGACATAAGCCGTTTAGAATCCTTAATTCTTGAAAAAGGTGCTGCAAATATCGCTGCTGTGATTATTACAGTTACGAACAATAGCGGCGGCGGCCAGCCGGCAAGTATGCAAAATATGCGTGAGGCACATCATGTTTGCAAAAAACACAACGTATTGCTGCTATTAGACTGCTGCCGTGTTGCCGAAAATGCCTACTTCATCAAACACAGAGAACCCGGCTTTGAAAACAAATCTTATGAAGAAATTGCCCAAGAAATGTTTTCTTACACGGACGGATCAGTAATGAGTTCCAAAAAAGATGCCTTAGTGAATATGGGAGGCTTTTTATCCCTTAGAGATAAAACACTGGCAGATGCCTGTAGAAATCTATTAATCATTACGGAAGGTTTTGCTACCTACGGTGGATTATCCGGCAGAGATATGGAAGCCTTAGCAATCGGCCTCCAAGAGATTTTTAGCCCAAGTTATTTAGAATACCGCATTAAAAGCACTACCTATTTAGGAGAACACCTTCATAAATTAGGGATTCCAGTTATGATGCCAATAGGTGGCCATGCTGTTTACATAGATGCCAAAAAACTTTATCCGCATATTCCGCCACATGAATATCCCGGGCAAGCATTGGTAGCTGAACTTTATCTCAAAGCCGGTATCAGATGCGTAGAAATCGGGTCGGTTATGTTTGGAAAATATGATGAAAACGGAAAATTAATTCCCGCCTCAATGGAACTCGTGCGTTTAGCCATTCCCCGAAGAGTTTATACCCAAAGCCATATAGAATATGTTATCGAAACCTTTTCAGAGATTTTGAAGGAAAAAGATACCGTTAAAGGCTATAAAATCACGGAAGAACCGCCATTTTTAAGACATTTTACAGCTAAGTTTGAAAGATTAAGCTAATAAAAACTAATCTTTGCCAACTATACAATAACACCCAAAAACATCGAATTTTAGCGTTTTTTAAATATGAAAGAAGTTCAATCTGTTTTTCCACGAGCTTATCTACCTTATGGAACTTGGGGAAGCAGTTTTTTCCCGGCGTGGCAGAGTTCCCCGCTGGCAGAGGTAAACATTGGCCAGTTTGCCGGAGAAGCTATGGCCAGAATTATGGGAAAAAGAAATGTATCTACCAGCCATCTGGATTATCTGATAATTGGTTCTACTGTGCCGTGGCATTTTAAGTTTTGGAATGCTACCGTAGTAGCTAACTGTGTCGGAAGACGTATTCCCGGCTATCACATAGAGCAAGCCTGCGCAACCGGATTGCAAGCCGTTGTGTTAGCTGCCGGCCAAGTTCAATCGGGAGCCAGCGATACCGTAGGCGTTTTGACATTTGATAGAACCAGCGACTCACCCGTAGGCGTTTTCCCAGAAAGAAGAGCCTACCGAAGAACCGAAGTCATTAGCGACGTTTGGGATAACTTTGGCTTTGACCCCTCCACCGGAAAAGCAATGATAACCTCTGCCGGAACCGTAGCCAGAAAATATAAAATTGACCGCAGAGAAATAGATGAACTAACAGCCTACCGCTATGAACAATATTTCAACGGAAAACAATCCGGATTCCTCAACAAAGTAACTGTGCCGCTTGATGTGTTAAATATTCAAGGGAAGCCACTTGGAAAAATTGATGATGATTTAGGAGTTCGAAAAATTTCTTTAGAAACATTACGTGCTATGCGTGAACTTGACTCTTGCGTAACCGGCGGTTCCCAAACCCATGCCTCAGACGGTATGGCTACACTGTTAGTAACTTCAAGAGAAAAAGCAAAACAACTAAGCCGTAAGCCAGAAGTAGAAATCACTTTTATAGCCAAAACAGAAATTCGGGTAGGCGTATCTTGTATGCCGGAAGCTCCGGCACTCGCCGTCCAAAAGCTATTACTCCAAACGGGGCTCACCTTAGAAGATATGGCGGTCGTAAAAGACCACAATCCTTTTGCTGTAAATGATGCCGTTTTTGCCAAAGTGATGAACTATGACTGGAAAAAGATGAATAACAACGGGAGTCCGCTTGTTTTTGGTCATCCACAAGGGCCAACCCTAACCCGAGTTGTTATCGAAGCCTTAGAAGAAGCCGTTGAGTTAGGTGGCGGTTATGTATTGATTTTTGGCTGCGCCGCAGGAGATGTCGGAATTGCCGCTATTTTTAAAGTAAACTAACAAAACGTACTCTATGAATAACTATCTAAGACCCTCTACGTTAGAAGCCCTCGGTTTGGGCAGCGTACTCGATATTATCAAAAACGGAAAACTTCCAATAGATACAGAAAGACTTGTTAATCAAGTTTTTGGAGAAAAAGAAAATCGCGGCGCATTGGTAATAACCGGTGCTAACGGCATCGTTGGAGCCGGTAAAGTGATGCAATTTGCTTCCCGATTAGCTCCCTATAACGTCCCTATCATTGCCCTTGACCTACCCTGCTCTGCAGACGGCTTTAACCAGCAAACCCAACAACTACTTAACTCTTTTGGGCGCGAAGCCGCGAATGATATTCTAAAAAACGTCATTCGCTTAAATTATGACGGAAACTCCCTCCCGCCGGTTGTCAAAAGCTATAATCCTACATTTTTATTGGAAGCTATTCCGGAAAATTTGGAGCTGAAAAAGGCACACTATGCACTCTTTAAAAAAGAATTTCCGGATATTCATATTTTTTCGGTAACGTCCGGTTTTCCATCTGCCCAGTTAGGCGTGAGTATTGCTCACCCTGCTTTTCCCCATGAGATTAACAAAATCTTTGAAGTTGTAGAACCTTCGGTTACACCACAAACACAATTGCTTTGGTCGCTTGGCCTGATTCCCGTTCAAGTAAGCGATGACTGGTCATTTGTTTTGGATGTATTCTTTTGCGGATTGTTGCAGGCAAGTATTCAATTTGCCAACATTACCAACACACCTTATTGGAAAATAGACAAATACATTAGGCGGTTAATTGGCCCGAATCCTTTCCGAGCACACGATGTTATTGGTGCAAAAGGTTCTAATTTCTTAACTTGGTCATGCTTATATCATCTTGGCCAGCACTATGGAAACCTATTTACGCCGGTTCAAGAACTTACAGAACGTAAAGATAGCGGCCAAAATTGGTATCCGCCAGACCATTTTCGTCCCTTAGTTAACTGGAATTTGGCAGACGACGAATCCGTAATATTGAAAGACATTATTTTGGGCGCATTATTCCAGATGACTTCTATCATGATTCATGAGAAGCGGGCTGATTTTGCTACCATGAATGCTATTGGAGAACTTTGTGCGCAGTTTACCAAAGGAATGATAGCTACTGCCAGAAAAACAGGTAGTGAACAAGTTTTTAAAACCATACAAGCATATCATCAACTTATTCCGCAGGCTGCCGAAACAGCGTGGTATCCGGATGTTTTTAAGAATATGGATACCCCCGAATGGCAACAACTATATGTGAATGCAGAGCATGATGGTTCCGTGGGAGTTATCACTCTAAGCAGAGAAAGTTATAGTTGGGATGTTGATGCGGAATTAAACCGTGCCATAGATTGGTTAAAGCAGCATCAAATCAAAAGGGTTGTTTTAACCGGTGATTTTCATCTATCCACACAGATGGTTGGTGCCGATATTACGGAATTTTTCCCCGCCGTTACCGACCCCAAGCAAGGAGCGCATATTGCATATTCTTGGTCAGAAACAGCCAGAAGACTGCATCATGAGTTTGAGATTTCTATTGGTTTTATCAATGGCAAACGTTGTATGGGCGGAATGTTAGAACTTATGATGCACTGTCATTATCTTTTTGCGGTTCAAGATGCTACCTTAGCAATGCCGGAAGTTACCTTGCCGGTAATACCCGGTATGGAGGGCTGCCATTGGGCAATCCGAAAAGCTAAGCCGGAAATGCGTAAAAATCTGCTGAAAATGCTCATAGAAGGAAAATCCTTTAAAGCAAAAGATACCATTGGCTGGCTAACAGACTTTGCCGATACCGCAGAAAATTCATTACAGAAAATCTGGCAGATCTTACAAGAAGGCGAAAATGCTTTACCTAAACGTCTGCTAATCAATACTCCCCTTGGAAAACTGAATTTTGAAGAGGCGAATATAACGCCCTCACAAGATGCCGGATTGTTAGAAGCACGTAAAGCGATTACCGCTTGTATTGAAAACTCTTGCAATGCAAGTATTGCCGAATCAATCCACGTTCAGGCTAAGTTATCTGGTGATTTTATGGTAAATCCGCTTTGCCGAAAAGGAAGAATCGGCGCAGAATACGACAAAATGATGCAAGCATAAAAAATAATAAATAACAACATGAAATTGTATCAATATCAGATGACCGAGCTAAAAGCCGATTTTAAATTGGTGGAGTCGGATATACCGAATATTTCGGATCAGGATGCCTTAGTAAAGATTGCCGGCTGCGGCGTATGCCATACAGATTTGAGTTTTTGGCACGATGGCGTTAAAACAAAAAAAGAATTACCGCTGACATTAGGCCATGAAATCAGTGGCACAGTTATCAAAGGCCCAGCACATCTTCTTGATAAAAAGGTAATTATACCGGCAGTGCTACCCTGCGGAGATTGTGAACTCTGCAAAAAAGGACGCAGTAATATTTGCCAAAACCAACTGATGCCCGGAAATGATTTTCATGGAGGGTTTGCATCCCATATTGTGGTACCGCATAAATTTCTTTGCCCCGTTCCGGAAAGTATTTTAGAAAAATACAGCTTAGAGCAGTTAGCCGTTATTGCTGATGCCATTTCTACACCGTATCAAGTTATCAAAAAATCGGAGTTAGAAGCCGGAGATTTGGCCATCGTGATTGGTGTAGGCGGTGTAGGTGTTTACGGTGCGTTAATAGCTAAAATATTGGGAGCCAAAGTGTTAGCAATAGACATTAGCGACGAAAAATTAGCAGCAGCCAAAAAGAACGGAGTAGATGCAGTGCTTAACTCCAAAAATATGGACATAAAAGCCATTAAAGCAAAGGTCAAAGAAATAGCCAAAGAAATAGGTGCACACAAATATGGCTGGAAAATATTTGAAATATCTGGAACTACTGCCGGCCAAGAACTTGCGTTTAACCTCATAACCTACACCTCCACCCTAAGTATAGTTGGCTTTACAATGGCAAAACCGGATATTCGCCTAAGCAATATCATGGCTTTCGATGCAAAACTAATTGGTACATGGGGTTGCAAACCGGAACTTTATCCCGAAGTCGTTGAACTAATTGACTCCGGAAAACTGACTATCACCGATTTTGTTCAAACTTTTCCAATGTCAAAAATTAACGAAGTATTTCAGAATACTTTGGCACACAAATACGACAAACGCTCTGTTTTAGTACCGGATTTTAACTAAACATTTAATAAAACAACTTTTATGGAAACTCTAAAAAATCACAATTTAGTAGAAGGTTATCAATATACAGATATTATCTACGAAAAACGCCCTTGCCTAAATACTGACGGCACACCGGTTGAGGGTTTGTATAATGCGTGGATAATTCTAAATAATCCAAAACAATTTAACTCATACACAACCAAAGCAGTTAAAGAAGTTATCTTGGCGTTTGGGGAAGCTTCTAATGACAGAAGCGTTGTAGCGGTTGTTTTTACAGGTTCGGAAGACAAAGCATTCTGCACCGGCGGAAATACCAAAGAATATGCTGAATATTATTCTGGAAATCCGCAGGAATATTCTCAATATATGCGTTTGTTTAATGACATGGTTTCCAGTATTTTAAAATGTGAGAAGCCGGTTATTTCAAGGGTAAACGGGATGCGCATTGGCGGCGGCCAAGAAATTGGTATGGCTTGTGATTTTACCATAGCCTCGGATTTAGCCCGTTTTGGGCAAGCCGGACCCAAACACGGCAGTGCCGCCATTGGCGGAGCTACCGACTTCCTGCACCTATACGTAGGCGTAGAACGAGCTATGGCCTCTCTAACTCTCTGTGAACCATGGACTGCCCATCAGGCACTTATGCACGGCCTCATCACAGATATAGCTCCTGTACTAAAAGTAGATGAAAAATTCATCCCTAACCCACTCATAAACATCGAAAAATATGCCGATGAATACGGCAGAATCATTTTCGGATCTATGAAAACAGGCACAGAACTCACTGCAGGAAAAGAACTTATGGCAAAAGGAACGATTGATTTTACGATGCTTGATGCATTATTAAATAAATTCCTCGCTAAATTGCTACACACTTTCCCCAATTGCCTCCACAAAACACTCACCGAAGTTCGTAAGAAAAAACTCGAACATTGGGATATGAATAAAGAAAGCAGCAGAGAATGGTTAGCCCTAAATATGATGACGGAAGCCAAAGCCGGATTCCGCGCCTTTAATTATGGCCCAAAAAATAACCGTGAAGTAGATTTTGTGAAACTTCGCCAACTCTTAGCCGAAGGCAAAGAATGGAACGATGAAATGCACCAACTAATTTCCCCACAATTTAAAACTGAAACAGCCTAAAAATAAAGACTTCCTTAAAATCAAACAATTGAGGAAGTCTTTTTTACAAGATACTAATTTTTGTATGAAAAAAATAAAACTCTCGTACTCGCATAACGAGGCAGTAGCCAATATTTTGTTAGATGACGGAAAAGGAAATGTTTTAGATAACACCATGATGCAAGATATTTTGGCTTGCTTTCAGCTATTTAAAACGAATCACAATCTAAAACTCATCACATTTCAAGGGCAGGGAAAACATTTTTCATTTGGAGCAAGTGTTGAAGAGCACACCTACCAGTTAGCCGGGAAGATGCTCAAAACGTTTCACCAAATATTTATAGAAATTATAGAGATGCAAATACCCACATTGGCAAAAGTATCCGGCCAGTGTTTGGGGGGAGGTATGGAGTTAGCACTTGTTTGTAATTTTATTTTTGCAGATAAGACAGCTAAGTTTGGCCAGCCCGAAATTATTTTGGGGGTTTTTCCGCCTCCTGCATCCATTATTTTGCCCGAAAAAATTGGCTTAGCTCGCGCCGAAGATATTTTGCTCACCGGAAAAACCATTGATGCCGAAGAAGCCCTGAAAATAGGCCTTCTAAATGCTGTCTATGAAGATAAAAATATCCTCGATGCCGAAGTGGACGGCTGGATAGAAAAATACATCCTTCCCAAAAGTGCCTCCTCTTTGCGTTTTGCCAACGGCGCAGCCAGAGTTAAATTCAGCCATATCATAAGTAATTTTTTGAATTATTTAGAACAAACTTATACTCAAAAACTTATGGAAACCAAAGATGCTAATGAAGGGATTCAGGCATTTTTAGAAAAAAGAAAACCAAATTGGTCAAACAATTAGAAATCAAGAAAAACGAATAGAACTATCTAACTAAAAAATATGTTTCAAAAATAACTCTGGAATAAACTATTTGTTTAATAGAGTTATTCTTAAATTAAGAAATGAGAACTGAATTACAAAATGCTATTATAAAATTTGCGGGGGATTCTGGGGACGGGATGCAATTGGTTGGCTCATTATTTACGGACACTACGGCGATTATGGGTAGCCAGTTAGCCACTTTTCCTGATTTTCCGTCAGAGATACGTGCCCCACAGGGCACAGTTGCAGGGGTTTCCGGGTATCAGATTAACTTTGGTGCTTCTGGAGTGTATGGGCCGGGAGATTCTCCCGATGTTTTGATAGCCATGAACCCTGCTGCTTTAAAAGCTAATCTAAAACAACTAAGACCCGCCTGCACTATCCTCATTGACCGAGATTCCTTTGGAAAAAGAGACTTAGAAAAAGCCGGCTTTGAAAATAACCCGCTTGAAACAGAGCTTTTAGCAAACTACAAAGTCATTGAAATTCCGATTACCTCTCTTACCAAAACTGCCGTAGCCGATCTAAAATTGGATACAAAGACTGCCGATAGATGTAAAAATATGTTTACACTTGGGGTTGTCTTTTGGCTTTTCGATGAACCCTTAGACCAGACCATAGAGTTTATCAACAAACGGTTCAAGAGTAATCCGACTCTTGGGGAGGCAAATATTCGGGCATTAAAAGCCGGCTTTCACTACGGTTTAACGATTGAGGCTATCAAGCCTTCTTATGCTGTTTTGACAGCTAAAAGGCAGCCTGGAATTTATCGGAACATCACTGGAAATCAATCACTTGCGTGGGGTTTTATGACTGCAGCCCAACGGATTGGGAAGCCGTTATTTTTAGGTTCGTATCCCATAACGCCGGCATCTGACATTATGCAGGAGCTGGTTAAACACAAGTGGGCTGGTGTTAAAGTTTTTCAGGCAGAAGATGAAATTGCCGGAATATGCTCCGCTATTGGAGCAGCTTATGCCGGAAATGTAGCCATTACAACCACATCCGGGCCGGGTATGGCCTTAAAAACGGAAGCTATCGGCTTAGCAGTAATGGCAGAACTACCAATCGTTATCGTTAATGTGCAACGCGGAGGACCTTCTACCGGATTGCCCACCAAAACAGAACAAAGCGACCTCATGCAAGCTATCTGGGGAAGAAACGGAGAATCACCGGTAGTCGTTTTGGCAGCAAGTACACCTTCTGACTGCTTTGATTGGGCTTATGAAGCCACCCGAATAGCTGTTGAACACATGACACCGGTTATACTGCTCTCAGAAAGCTACTTAGCAAATGGTTCTGAACCCTGGAAAATTAAGCAGACAACAGATATGCCGGAAATTAATCCTAATTTTCTTACCGATGCAGACCCCAACTGGAAACCTTATAACCGAAATCCAGAAACATTAGCCCGAAGTTGGGTATCTCCCGGCACACCTAATTTACAGCACCGCATTGGGGGCTTAGAAAAAGATGCTCTTTCCAGCAGTGTATCCCACGACCCGGAAAACCATGAAAAAATGGTCTTAATCCGCAAAGAAAAAGTAAACCGCGTTGCCAATGATATTCCCAATCAAAAATATAAAGGTAAAAATGCCTCAAAGTTATTGGTTGTAGGCTGGGGTGGACAATTCGGAATTTTACTCGGAGCAGTAACCGAACTCCAGCAAGAAGGTAAAGACATCGCATTTGCACACTTTAACTACCTTTATCCGCTGCCCAAAAACACAAGCGAAGTATTTGCTAAATTTGAAAAAATCATCGTTTGTGAACTCAACACAGGTCAGTTTGCTAATTATTTGCGAGCTACCCTACCTCAGTTTCAGTACCTACAATATAATAAAATAGAAGGATTACCATTTAAATTAGCCGAATTAAAGGCTGCTTTCAACAAAGTTTTAGCAGAAAATTCATAATACCATGAACTTAGAAGGATTACAGTGTTTATATAAACCTAAGGATTATGCAAGTAGCCAAGAGGTTAAGTGGTGTCCGGGCTGTGGGGATTATGCTATCTTGAATGCTGTCCAAAAAGCATTTTCAGAACTAAATCTAAAAAAAGAAGACGTTGCCATAATATCCGGAATAGGCTGTTCATCTCGTTTTCCATATTATATGGATACCTACGGTTTTCATACAATTCATGGTAGGGCAGTGGCCGTAGCTACGGGCGTGAAGTTAGCAAATCCTGAGTTAAGTGTTTGGGTGGTTTCAGGGGACGGGGACTCGCTCGCCATCGGCGGAAACCACCTTATCCACGCAATTCGCAGAAACTTAAACCTTAACTACCTCATATTCAACAATGAAATCTATGGATTAACAAAAGGCCAGTTCTCACCCACCACTAACTTTGGAACGGTTACTAAGTCGTCTCCGTATGGAACTGTAGAAAATCCATTTCAGATAGGAGAATTAGCATTAGGAGCGCAAAGCCAATTCTTTGCAAGAGTTCCTGATACAGATGTGAAGCTAATGACCCAAGTTATGGTTGAAGCTGAAAAACACAATGGCCTATCCCTGATTGAAATTCTACAAAACTGCGTTATCTTCAATGACGGAGCGCATGACTACATCACAAGTAAGGAAAACAAACTGAATAACCAGCTTATTTTAGAGCACGGAAAACCAATGATTTTTGGTAAAGACAAAAACAAAGGTATCCGCCTAAATGGCTTAGAACTTGAAGTTGTTACGATTGGTGAAAATGGAATTACCGAAAAAGACATCCTCATTCATGATGCAGAAGCTAAATCAGGAGCCTTACATTATTTATTAACCCAAATGAAGTTGCCGGAATTTCCGGTTGCACTTGGTATCATCAGAAATGTGAAAGCACCTGTTTTTGATGAATCTTTTAATACCCAAATGAAAGAAATGCAAGCCAAAAGCAACCTGAAAAATTTAGATGAGCTGTTTGTAAGCGGTAGCACATTCCAGATTCACTAATATCTTGCCGCTTTTAAGTTAGGTTAAATCATTAAAATAGCTTTAAATCAATGAGTTAAAAATCTTAAATATGCGTAAGACAATCATCAAGGTATCTCTGGTTTTTTTATCCGCTTTACTGATAGCATTGCTGTTTATATCACAAACTAATTTGTTGGTATATCAATTTAAGCCGATTGAACCTGCACTGTATTACCAAGCTAAACAGATTCAAGAGGCTTCTCCTAAGGATACCTTGTTGGTGATGACTTGGAATGTAAAGTTTGGTGGAGCTCGTATAGATTTTTGGTTTGATTGCTATGGAGACCGTGTGCACATGACCGAAGAAGAGGTTATCACAAATTGTGCTGCCTTAGCGAAAAAAATAGAGGCTGTTAATCCGGATATTTTGTTTTTACAAGAGGCTGATATTGACTCGTGGCGTACTCCCGGAGCAGATATGGTTCAGTATCTATTAGACAATACAGCCTTAAATTATGGCACTTACGCAAGCCAATGGCAAGTAAATTATATTCCTACTAAAAACTTAGGAAAGGTTAACTCCGGTAATGCTATTTTAAGTAAATGGCCGCTGAAAGAGGCCACCAGAATAGCATTACCACTTTTAACAGAACAAGATCCGGTTACCCGATTTTTCTACTTACGCCGTAATTTGTTGATAACAAAGTTAGATATACCCAACTCATCAAAACCTATCTACTTAATTGACACCCATACCTCTGCTTATTCCAAAGAAAATACCCGTTTAGTACAGCTAAAAATCTTACAGCAAGTAGCTGATAGTTTAGTTAAAGCCGGAAACAATGTGGTTTTTGGGGGCGACTTCAATACATTGCCTCCGGGAACTAAAAAGCTCAGCAAGTTTGATGACTCCGTTTGTAAGGATAAAGACTTTTTGGAAGACGACTACACCAAAGAACGAGATTGGCTGCTACCTATCTATAAAAGCTACTCAGAATGTATCCCATTAGAACAATATAACCTAAACGAAGAAAAATACTATTCTCACACCGTAAACGGACACGGTTTTTGGAATAGAAGATTGGATTACCTTTTTTCAAACCTTTCTTGGGTGCCTAACTCAGGGATGGTGCATCAAGACGAAAAAACCGGAGGCATGAGCACAATGCCTCTATCTGACCACGCACCGCTTACCGGACTATTGATTAAATAACTAAGAACAGCTATTTAAACCGATTTCAATGAGGTAATAATTCTTTTTACCTTTTTGGATAATTAGAAACTTATTGTGAATCAGATTATACTGTTTTATCAAACAGTTAGCGTCTGTTAACTTTTCTTTATTTACGCGGATACTGCCGGCTTGCAAAGCCTTACGTCCTTCGGTTTTAGAAGGCACAATTTGGCATTGATGAATAATGTCTAAGATTGTCCATGATTCAAACTGCTCCATAGAAATATTACTTCTGGGAACACCTTCGAAAACATCTTCAAATAAAGATGGACTGATATTTTGCAAGCTATTTAAATCTTCGGAAAACAAGGCAAGGCTTGCAGCTATAACCTGCTTGCAAACCTCCGGACTATGTATCCAGCTTGTAAGTTCTTCTGCAATCGCTTTTTGAGCAATTCGCTTTTCTGGATTTTTGGGGTGTTCAGCAAGAATTTCGTTGATTTCTTCAATAGACTTTAACGAAAATACCATAAAAATACGCTGCAAATCATCATCAGCAGTATTCAGAAAATATTGATAAAACTTATAGGGGCTGGTACGTTCTGGAGAAATCCAGATATTACCGGATTCAGATTTGCCAAACTTACTGCCGTCAGATTTAACCAACAGCGGGCAGGTTAGCCCATGCCCGGACTGGCCAAGCATTCTACGGATTAGCTCCGTGCCGGCAGTAATATTTCCCCACTGGTCAGACCCACCAACTTGTAGCACACAATTTTTATGCTTATATAGATAATAAAAATCATAGGCTTGAATTAGCTGATAGCTAAATTCAGTAAAAGACAAACCGGTTTCAAGGCGTTTTTGGACAGAATCTTTGGCTAACATATAATTTACAGTAAGTTGTTTACCCACATCCCGCAGGAAATTAAGGAAGGAAAATTGCTTCATCCAGTCATAGTTATTCACTATTTCTGCTGAAGCTGTTGGGTGCTCAAAATCAAGGAATTTACGTAACTGTTTAGTAATAGAATCTACATTATGTGTAAGTATTTCCTCGCTCAATAAATTACGTTCATGGGATTTTCCGGAGGGGTCGCCAATCATGCCGGTTGCGCCCCCTATCAGCACAATAGGCTTATGCCCGTGCCGCTGCAAACGCACCAAAAGCATGAGTGTAGCAAGGTTTCCAATGTGGATAGAATCCGATGTAGGATCAAATCCTGCGTATGCAATAACTTGCTTTTGGCTAAAAAGAGCCTCTAAATCTGGTGTTTTACTATGGATTAATTCTCTATTAGAAAGTTCTTCAATATAATTCATTGATAAACAGAAGTATCGATGCGTTAAAAAAAAAATATAAAAACTTTACAAAGTTCATAAAATAGTTAATTTCACAGCCGAAACTAAGTAGATAAATATTCGTATAAACCTAAGAAAACATCCCCAAATTATGTTTTATCACGAAATACAGTTTAAATACTCCGTTGGCAAAAAAAAAACAACAATTTGCAATTTTTTATTTTTTAATTCGTGAAGAAATACAGAAATTTGACCCCGAAAAATATTGAATCAAAAATTCTCAACTAATTTTTCTATTAATGATTATGTGTACTAAGCTAATTTTCCGATTTCCAATTTTATTAGCGTTTTTGTGGCTCCCGGCGGCTATCTGGGCACAAGGGCCGGGATCGGTATCGTTCAGAGCTGGTGAGCAAATGCGAAAGCAAAAGAATTGCGCCGGTGCTATAGCAAAGTATGATGAGGCCATTAAAATGGAACCATCAAACTACAAATATTACTATGCAAAAGGTAAGTGTTTGGCTAAAACTGACCCTAATGCAGCCGTTGCGGCTTTCTCGGATGCAACAAAGTATAAAGAGGATTTCTCACCTGCCTATGTGTCTATCGCTAAGATTTATGTTAAAAAGAAAGAATACGACAAAGCTGTTCAGTATTTTAACTTAGCTTTCAAATATGAAACCGACGTAAATCGTAAGGTTATTTACAAGCAAACGGTAGTTTCAATTTTATTGAAACAAGACCGCGCCAGCGAAGCACGTACCCATGTAGATCAAGTAAAAAGTTTATCTCCCCAAGATCCAAGAATTCCAGCTATGGAAGGAGATGTTTACGGCGCATCAAATCAGTGGGCGCAAGCAAAAGACTCCTATCAAAGAGCAGTTGATCTTTCCAAAGATTTACCACCGACTACTTCCGCAAAGTATTGGTATGGTTTAGGACTTGCTTATAGCAAAATGGGAAATGCTGCCGAAGCAGATAAGGCTTGGAAAAATGTACCTACAAACTCACCATACTACAAAAAAATCAAGTCTGACCAAAGCAAGTCTTCACACAGCTACTACTATAAGTTGGCTGTAGGTTACTACAAGTGCGGAGAAGATGAAGAAGCATTGAACAATCTACGCAAAGCCGTTGAGCTAACTCCTACATTCTCAGGAGGTTATAAATTGATGGGAATTATTAACTTTAAAAAAGGGCGTTCTCAAGAGGCTATTACGAATCTAAATAAGGCTGTAGATAGTGAAACCGATGCCGCCAAAAAAGCTGCCCTATACAATTTGATGATTAAAATTCAATCTGGTGCCGGTGATTACGCAGGTGCTATCGCAACAGCAAATAAAATTTTAGAAAAAGCTCCTAATACATTAGGCGTAATTTTCCAAAAAGGAGTTGCAGAATACAAAGTCGGCCAATACGCACAAGCAGTAGCTTCTGCTGAAAGAGCTTTAACGATGGCTCCGGCAGATCCCAACAAAAAAGCACAATATTATTTCTTACTTGGCTTAGCTGCCAAAAAAGGAGGAGATATTGAAAAAGCTAAAAAAGCTTTCAAAGATGCTATGTTTGGCCCCTATAAAGCTGCCGCTAATAACGAACTATCCAAAATATCAACAAAATAAATAACCAAATTTTGTAACGAAAAACTGCCCTCTTTTTCAAAGAAGGGCAGTTTTCTATTTTAGAAAAACTTATTTTTGCGCAGAAATTAATCTTATGAATATTCCAGATAATCTAAAATACACCCCTGACCATGAATGGATACGCTTATCCGGTGAGTATGCAGAGGTAGGTATCACAGACTTTGCCCAGCGAGAACTTGGTGATATTGTTTATGTAGATGTTCCATCTTTACATAAAACACTCGCTCAACAAGAGGTTTTTGGAACAATAGAAGCTGTAAAAACTGTTTCGGATTTATTTTTACCGATTTCTGGAGAAATTGTTGAAGTAAACGCATTATTAGAAAAGGCACCAGACACAATCAACCAAGACCCTTATGGAGGTGGTTGGGTTGTTAAAATCCGAGTTACAAATCCTACCGAGTTAGATGCTCTCTTAGATGCGACTGCATATAGGTCGCACGTAGGAGTATAAGAATGCAGGAAGCCCTGCTTCAGTTTGTTTGGAGATTACAACTATTCCATAATCAAGTATTTACATTATCAGACGGGCGTAAGTTATTAGTACTTTCGCCCGGAAGACAAAACGCTAATCAAGGGCCGGATTTCTTGTATGCGCGCTTAGAAATTGACGGAATCCAGTGGGTGGGTTCCGTTGAGTGTCATATAGATGGCCAAAGTTGGTACTTGCACAGCCACCATAAAGATAGTATCTATAATTCCGTAATACTTCACGTTGTTTTAAAAAAATCTACCCAGATTCCTTGCAGAAAAGACGGAACGGAGATTACGGAATTAGTTGTTTCACTACCAGAGGCTATTTTGGAGAAGTATCAACAATTTTTAAAGACAGAAAATTCTATTCCTTGTTCAAACTTTCACTCAGAAATTCCTCCTTTGCTATCCTATCAGTGGTTTACTCGCTTGGGTGTGGAAAGATTTGAGCGAAAGAAAGACCTTTGGTTGCAACAAAAGCCCAGCGATATAGACTACTTAGATTTACTTTGGAGGGCTACCGCCGAAGCAATAGCTGGCCCAATCAACCGGCAGGCTTTTGGAGAAATGGCTCAACACATACCTTTTTCTATCATTCGTCAGTACCGGCACCAAATAATTCAATTACACGCATTACTGTTTGGAGTAGCTCGCCTAATTCCCGAAAAAACAACCGAAGATTACCCAAAAATACTACTGCAAGAATGGCACTACTTACAACAAAAGCACCAATTAACACAGCTAAATACTCAATGTTATTTTTTTAGAATACGACCAATTGCTTTTCCTACTATCCGTATAGCACAATTGGCAGCAATAATCCAATTTGAACCATATTGGCAGCTAACAAACCCCATTATTCCGAATATAGACAAGCAATTCTTAAATCAACACATTCATCATTATTGGAAAACACATTATATTTTTGAAAAAGAAACAAAGCTACATAACGTTTCTATTTCTGATGAAGTGTATAACAGATTAATAATAAATGCCTTTTTACCTATTCAGTGGAGCTATTTTTCAAAATTCAATCCGGATCAAATAGATTATTATTTGAATTTATTGGAAAAAATACCGCCGGAGCAAAATCAACATACTGCTAAATTTAAAAATCTTGAGTTTAAACCAAGATGTATTTTGCATAGCCAAGGAATGATTGAATGTATTACACAGTATTGCCAATCCCAAAAGTGCTTAGAATGTCAGTTTGGCCAGAAAATTCTTTCCCCAAAAACGTCTTATTAAAGTTAAACCAATTACTTTTACTTGATGATTAGAAATATCGTTATTGGGATAATAGTTTTTACATTATTTGGGTGTAAAAATTATTATTTACGAGGTTACTTTACGGTTTCAGAATTTAAAGAACAATGCCGGTGGAAAAATCCGGTGAATACAAGATACACACCTAAAAAACGCAATCTGGTGTATTTAGATTCTTTGCAGACAACAAAAGATTCTGTGGATTTAAAATTATTTTTAGGCACATGGTGTAGCGATAGCCGCAAATTAGTACCCAAGTTTTTTAATATTATGCCAAAATTACCCATTAGGAGCGTTACAATTGTTTCAGTAGATACCACCAAACGGGATATTAACAGATGGGTAAATTCTTATCAGGTAGATTCAATACCGATGTTTATATTTTTCAGAAATGAGAAAGAGATTGGCAGAATTAAAGTAAAACCGGGTAAACAAGGATTAGAACCGGCATTATGGCATATAATATCCCCAAAAGATAGCATGAATATGGGTAAAAAAGAAAAAAATAAATAAATGTTTGCAAAACATCCTACACTAATTCAAAAACTAATTATTTTAGCTGCCGCAAAGAAATAATCCAAAAATTCAATTGCACCAGGTAACAACATTATGAAAAAACGACTAAAGCTAACATTTTGTGCTATATGCATTTGGTCTGGTTTACAGGCGCAGGATCCGCAATTTTCTCAATTTTATGCGAATCAAATCTTGCTGAACCCTGCGTTTACAGGGTCAGGAGACGGTGCGCGAGTAGCATTAAACTACCGAAGACAATGGTCGTCTATTCCCGGTGCATATAAAACATTTGCAGTTGGCTTTGACCACCCATTAAGTTTTGGCGGCACCAATCACGGACTTGGACTTACGTTAATGTCTGACCAAGCCGGAGAAGGTAACTTAAATAAATTAGATGCAAATATTACCTATGCTTATGATTTAGAAATCAATAAGCATTCGTCTATTCGCTTCGGTCTTGCCGGAGGTATTCAACAGTCTTCAATAGATTTTTATAAACTACGTTTTGGCGACCAAATAGACCCATTAGAAGGTTTTACGAAACCAACAAATGAAGTAGGGATTAACCAATCCCGCATTACGCCGGACGTATCCGCTGGAGTTTTATACTTCAATAAGTTTGTTTATGTTGGAACTACGGTAAACCATCTAACCCAGCCTAGGCAACGCTTCTTTACAGGTCCCTTAGGTTCAGTAAACGGAAGCACCCCAGACACAAAATTACCAATGAAAATATCCGCTTTCGGGGGAATAAATATCCCGATAGGTAAAAATAAGTCTATTGCTCCCGCAGCACTATTTAAAACACAAGGCCCATTCACACAAATTGACATTGGGCTATATACAAACTTAGACCCATTAGTTATAGGTCTTTGGTACAGAAACCAAGATGCAGTGATAGCCCTTATAGGCGTAAGAAAAGGAATTTTTAGCTTTGGATATAGTTATGACTATACTATTTCTAAACTTCGTAACTCCGTTACGGGCGGTTCTCACGAAATTTCTTTGGTGCTTCAGTTTGAACAAAATAAAAAACATAAAATGAAGCATAAATCTTATCCGTGTCCACGTTTTTAATTAAAAAACATTTTATATTTGCAACGAAATTTAATTAAACCAGAATTCAGCGAACATTTAAATATGAAAAAAGGTAGGTTATTGCTTTTTTTGACTGCGGTTGTAGCCGTTATGTTTACAGGTTGTGGAGGTGAAAATATCAACTTTGTTGGTAAAGAAAGTTCTAAAACAGGTATCCGTTATAACAGTGATGACGGTTTTCAAGTCAAAAATTATAAAGGTCAGGAAACAGCTCCGGGGCTTGTGTTTATCGAAGGTGGTACTTTCCACATGGGTGGTGGTGAGAAAGACATCGCCTATGATATGGATAATCGTGAACGCCAAGTAACCGTTCATAGCTTTTATATGGACGAATCCGAAGTATCTAATGTAGATTACAAAGAATTTTTATTCTATATCTTACGTGATTCAGGCGATGTTATGTACAAAAATCTTTATCCAGACACGACCGTTTGGCTAAAAGATTTGGCCTACAATGACCCATACACACAATACTATTTTGGCCACGACGGCTTCAATATGTATCCTGTAGTTGGCGTTAATTGGCATCAAGCAAACGAATATTGCAAATGGCGTACAAATATTGTGAACGGTAAATTGTTACAAGATGACCCTGAAGCAGTACTTTGGCCAGAATATCGCTTGCCAACAGAAGCAGAGTGGGAATATGCCGCTCGCGGAATGCTGGAGCAAGAACTCTACACATGGGAGGGAAAATCCCTACGTGATGCACAAGGTCGTTTCCGTGCTAACTTTAAGCGTGGCCGCGGTGATTATGCAGGACGTTCCAGCACAGGCGGTTCTAACCTACCAGGCGGCCTAAATGACGGCTATATGATTTGTGCTCCAGTAAGAGCTTTCTATCCAAATGACTTAGGTCTCTACAATATGGCCGGAAATGTTTGCGAATGGACAAAAGATACCTATCGTGTTCTTTCTTACGAAGATATGGAAGACTTAAATCCACACCGCCGCAAAGGTATGACCGAAATATTTAAAGATCCGCTAAAAGATGATGAAGCTTATGACGAACGCCGCTCATTATTATTCAATCCAGATCCTAACAAAGCTCCGGGTAATTCTGACTTCGATAACGTAAAAGTATATCGTGGCGGTTCTTGGGCAGATATTGCTTACTATCTAACAACAGGATCACGTAGATACTTAAATGCAGATTCTTCTTTATCAACAGTTGGATTCCGCTGCGCAATGATTCGCGTAGGAAGTCCTTCCTAATGAT
The DNA here is from genome assembly GCA_026932145.1 of Bacteroidia bacterium. Taxonomy (NCBI): domain Bacteria; kingdom Pseudomonadati; phylum Bacteroidota; class Bacteroidia; species Bacteroidia bacterium. Next base: position 24,459 of record JAIXKT010000008.1, on the reverse strand, counting down.
ACAAAAAACGAAAAACTTTTTGATAGGCAGAAGCATTAGCTTCTGCCTATTTCTTTTTATCTCATTATTATCCGATAGCTGTTCACACCCAGTAATTCATCTGCCAGAAAATATACAATTTTTACAAACTTCGGTTAACTTGCTTTATAACAAAGACATATCCGGAAAAACAAAATCAATATTAAATCAAGAATTAAAAAATCACCTGGTTATTTCGGATAGCTTCGGGATTCAGCTATCTCTGAAAATTGCACAAAACAAAACTATTTGGGTAAACTATTTTTTTGAGCAAGAGACTTTACGAACCATGAATATTTCAATTATTGATGCCTCACAAGCAGCAACTTTGAATACTTGGCAGTCAATTGTAAATTATTATAATGCTTGCTATGGAAACCCAACCATCACCCAATCAGAATATTTATGGATACCTGAAAAATATTCTAAAATCATTATAGAATTATTTCCTGTAACTAATGAAATTAAAATGACCTATTTATTTAATATTTCAGATGCTGAACTTTAAATATCCCACTTATTTTCTTTTTTTTATGCTTTATTGCACTCAATATGCTTATTCACAAGAAGATAGCATTTCGATTCAATATGTTCGAGAACACTATTGGAAGGCGGAGTATCAGATTCCAATGAGAGATGGCTCTCGTTTATTTACTTCTGTTTATTTACCCAAAGACTCAACTCTTCGCTGGCCAATATTATTGCTACGAACGCCTTATTCGGTAGCCCCCTATGGGGAAAATGAATATACAACTCGTTTTACGCAGATTATGCATCTGGTTAAAGATGGCTATATATTTGTTTTTCAGGATGTTCGCGGACGGTTTATGAGCGAGGGAAATTATGAGGATATTCGCCCTCATGTTCCATTAAGTTCCGCTAAGATTAGCGAAAGCAGCGATACTTATGATACAATTGAGTGGCTACTCAAAAATGTTTCATCTCATAATGGGAAAGTTGGGATGATGGGTATTTCGTATCCGGGTTTTTATTGCACCGCAGCACTACCGGAAGCGCACTCAGCACTTGTTGCGGTTTCCCCACAAGCACCTGTTACAGACTGGTTTATCGGTGATGATTTTCACCACAATGGGGTTTTTTCCCTGATGGACGCATTTGATTTCTACTACGTATTTGGCCGCCCAAGAAACGGTTTAACTAAAACTTGGACTCCCTCTTTTCAGTACCCAAGTCGCGATAATTATGATTTTCACCTAAAAATGGGTGCTATCAGAAATTATTCGGCAGTTTTAAAGGACTCTATTTCCTTCTGGAATGATTTGATGAAACATTCATTCTATGATTCGTGGTGGAAAGCGCGGAACATTCGGGTACATTTGACCAATATTAAGCCGGCAGTTTTAACCGTTGGTGGGCTATTTGACGCAGAGGATTGTTTCGGCACTTTTGCAACCTATCAAGCCATAGAAAAGCAAAACGTAAATAATGATAATTTTTTGCTGGTTGGCCCATGGTTTCACGGCGGCTGGCATCGTTCTGCGGGAGATAGACTCGGTAATATTTCTTTTGGAAAACCAACCAGTATTTTCTTTAAAGAAAAAATTGAACTCCCCTTTTTTCAACATTACCTAAAAGATACAGATGTACCGAAGCCACCGGAGGTAACAATATTTGTTACCGGAGAAAACCAATGGTATTCTTTTGGAACGTGGCCACCTAAACAGATTCAAAATAAACGACTTTATTTATATCCCGATTTCTCCATATCCTTTATAAAGCCCATAAAATCAGGAGGTTATCGTAGTTATCTATCTGACCCTTTTCATCCGGTTCCCTATACTGAAGATGTTCATTTAAAGCGGACAAGGGAATATATGACTGATGACCAACGATTTGCATCAAGAAGAACGGATGTGCTTACGTTCCAAACAAATTTATTGCAAGATACATTGAAGGTTACAGGGCCGATAATTGCGGAACTTTGGGTGTCGAGTACGGGAACAGACGCTGATTTTATTGTGAAGGTAATAGATGTTTTTCCGGATTCTACTACGGATAATGGTTTTACGAAAATTCCATTGAGTGGTTACCAGCAGTTGGTTCGTGGTGAGATTATGCGCGCACGTTTTCGGGAAGGTTTTGAAAAAGAAGTTCCCTTGAAGCCAAATACTCCGACCCAAATTCGGTTTACGTTACCTGATGTAGCTCATGCCTTTTTGCCAGGCCATAAGCTAATGGTTCAGATTCAAAGTTCTTGGTTTCCATTATTTGATAGAAATCCACAGAAATTTGTAGATGTTTATACTTGTTTAGATTCTGATTTTCAGGAGGCTACACAGACAATTTGGTTGAATAAAGATTATCCGACTTCTATTTTGATACCTATTTTTCCAACGGAGTAAAATCAAGTTGGGTCTGGTATTTGCCAGAGATTACCCCAAAGTCGTTGCCCGCCGTCCACATAAATAGTTTCTCCGGTGATGTAATTTCCCATTGGGCTGGCCAAAAAGGCCGTTAACCAAGCTACATCTTCTACGCTACCGGTACGTTTCATTGGAATAGTTGTGTTAATAGATTGCAATAGTTCGGGAGGATATTGGTCAAGGCCGGAGGACTGGATAACCCCGGGTGCAATAGCATTAATACGAATATTATGTGTAACCCATTCAACAGCAAGGCTTTTTGTTAGGTTATCAACACCGGCACGTGCTGCCCCTGTGTGCGCCATTCCCGGAAAACCCCGAAAAATATTGGCAATAATATTAATAATAATCCCGCTTTTTTGAGGGATAAAAAAAGTTTTGGCTGCTGTGGACGTTACCCACCAAAGACCATTTAGATTGTTATTGATAACAGCGAGCCAGCCTTTTGGGGCAATATTTTCAGCAGGAGAAGGAAATTGCCCGCCGGCATTGTTTATTAAAATATCCAAGCCTCCCCAGAGAGACTGAATTTCGAGAATCACTTTTTCTACTTCTACAAGTTCTCTAATATCCAAAACGATAATATGGCATTTTCCATATTGTGAAAGTTCTTTTTGGGCTGCTTTAAGCCGGTCTTCTTTACGAGAGGCTATCACTACTTCTGCACCAAGTTCTAATAACAACTTAGCAATTCCATAACCAATTCCGCTTCCGCCACCTGTAACCAAAACTTTTTTTCCTAAAAAAATATCACTTTGAAACATATCACGAATTTATGCTTAAAAGAATAACACTTGTTGGTTTAAACGAAAAATAACTTTGTAAAAACGGCTATTTTAATAGCATAACTGTCGAAATTATGGTATCTAAATTTAATAATAGCTAAAAACAATAATCAAATATTTTAAAGATAATAGAAGAAAAAGCATCATATAACACAGAAAAACTATCATTGGGAAAAAGCAATTATTTAAAAATTGAAAATAATTGTTTTGATGTTTGAGTTAAAAATCAAATAAAATTAGTAAATAACAAAAAATAAAACCTTAATAAAATAAGTTATAATTTATTGATAATAATATATTTATAGCGTAGAAAAAATATTTTAAAAGTTAAATACTATTAATTGTTTATTTTTTTTAAATTAATTTTAGAAAAAAATGATTTGAATACGTTGAATAATTAATTTTGTGGAGTGAATTGTAAACGATATTTGGGTGCAATTTTTTCATAATCAATGATTTAATTTAAAAATTTTAAGAGATGGGGTTTTGGGATTTTTTCTCAAGTCAGATAGCAATAGATTTAGGCACGGCAAATACCTTGATAATGCACAATGACGTAGTGGTGGTTGATGAGCCATCTATAGTTGCGATTGAGCGCACAACTAACCGGGTAGTGGCTGTTGGAAGAGAGGCACAGCTCATGCATGAAAAGACACATGAGAATATCAAGACGATACGTCCATTAAAAGATGGCGTAATCGCGAATTTTACGGTTGCAGAGCACATGATTCGAGCATTTATCAAAATGATTCAGCCGGAACGTAAGTTCTTTAGTGCAAATCATACGATGGTTATTTGTATTCCGAGCGGCATTACCGAAGTAGAAAAACGAGCTGTGAAAGACTCTGCTGAGCACGCAGATGCCAAAGAAGTATATCTAATTCACGAGCCTATGGCAGCGGCTATCGGAATCGGAATAGATGTATCTCAACCCGTTGGGCACATGGTTGTGGATATTGGAGGCGGAACAACCGAAATAGCCGTCATAGCCTTGTCCGGTATTGTGTGCGACCAGAGCATTCGGATTGCCGGAGATGACCTTAACATGGATATTCTGGACTATATGCGCCGCCAACATAGCCTAATGACCGGAGAAAGAAGTGCCGAACGAATCAAAATAGAAGTTGGTGCTGCACTGCCAGAGTTAGATAACCCTCCCAATAATATTGAAATTCGTGGTAAAGATTTAATGTCCGGAATTCCTAAAACCATTAGCGTTTCTTACAAAGAGGTAGCTCACGCAATTAACAAAACAATTATGAAAATTGAAGAAGCTGTCTTAAAAGCATTAGAATTAACCCCGCCGGAGTTATCTGCCGATATTTATGAAAAAGGTATTTACCTTACCGGCGGAGGCGCACTCCTCCGTGGCCTTGACCAGCGACTGGCCGAAAAGACCAAACTCCCCGTTCATGTTGCAGACGACCCACTTAGAGCTGTTGTAAGAGGTACCGGAATTGCGCTCAAAAACATTGACAAATTCAAGTTTTTGATGTCTTAATCCCACTTTGGAACGCTTATTTAGCTTTATAATAAGTTACGGAAGTGCGTTATACTTCCTATTGCTGCAGATAGCTGCATTACTATTGCTATTTGGCCATAATAACTACCATAACCAATGGTACACAGAACAAATGCTCAAAATAGCCGGTGCAGTTCAGGATATTAATGCGCGCTTAGTTGCTCATATTAACCTCTCAGACCAAAATGATAAACTTGTAACAGAAAACATCCTACTAAAAAACAAAGTCAATGCCTTAAAAACAGAGTTAGAGCTGCATAAACATCAAATACCCTATTCATTAAACTATCGAATAATACCAGATAGTTTAGTTCCCTACAACCGCTTTGAATACATCCCTGCACGTGCACTTCATAATACTATTGGGACAAATTTTAACTATATCTTACTCAATATCGGGTCTAAACAAGGGGTGCGCAAAGGAATGGGGGTATTTTCTCCCGAAGGTGTTGCCGGCCAAGTTATTGAAACCTCCTCTGATTTTTCTTTGGCAATGAGCTTACTTAATAAAGATTTTAAACTGAGTGCCAAAGTAAAAAATCGCAGTGTAATTGGAACTATTACTTGGGACGGTGCTTCGCCTGAATTTGCCTCCTTAAAATATATCCCCGTTCACTTTCACATTCAGCAGGGTGATACCGTTTTTACCAGCCATTATAGCACTATTTTTCCTGAAGATTATATAGTCGGAAGAGTCTATTCTATAAGTACAAAAGAAGATGATGGTTTTTACAACATTAAAGTTCAACTTTCTACAGACTTTTATAATATAGATTATCTGTATTTAGTTCAGCATGAAGCGAAACAATCTATAGATTCGCTTATCCCAAAAACAACACCGGTAAAATGATAGAGGTTGCTATTCAAACTGTACTTGGAATTGTGTATCTACTGGTGCAGATATTTTTTTTTGATTTAATTCGCATTGAAGGCTGGGCTTATCCGCATATTGCGCCTATTTGGATACTATTTTTGCCGGTTACAACCAATCGTTATTTGTTATATTCATCAGCATTTATTTTTGGGATAGCTTTGGATATAACACTATTACCACTTGGGTTACAGTCTATTTGCTTAATGGCTCTCTGTGTGGCTCGAAATCCTTGGATACGGCTTATTTCTCCGCAGATTACTTCCTTAAAGACAGACGGAATTAACTTCCAAGCGCAAAGTTATCTCTGGAAGTTACTCTACGTACTACCACTATTGGGGTTTTATAGTCTTTTGTATCAAATATTATATCAATTTTCGTGGGCACGTTTTTCTTCTATTTTGATTCAATCTGCCGGTGGAAGTTTATTTTCCATGATTATATCAAGTCTAATATTGCTATTTTTTTACAACCCAGATGTTGGTAGGAAATAATAGACTTTGGGCACTGATAATTATTCTTAGCTGTTCTTTTCAGGCAGCTTCGGGGCAATTATTTCCTATTTTAAGGTTTCAAAAATTTTATGGCACAAAATTTTCGGATAATCCAACAAGTTTGATCAAAACTGAAGACGGTAATTTAGTTATAGCCGGAAGCCACCAAGTAGATAGCGTAAACGCTCTTCATAATGGTTGGGTTGCTAAAATCAGCCCGATAGGTAAACTTTTATGGAAACAGAGCCTTGGAGCAGGCGGGCATGATGAAATCCGAGACTTAGTGGCGACCCCAGATTCCGGATTCTTTTTCTGCGGGGTAACCGGCTCTAACTTGACCCATTTTGAAAAAGGTGATTCTCAAACATACGCTGATTTTTGGGTTGGAAAAATAGATAAATCCGGAAACCTAATCTGGCAAAAATCACTGGGAGGAATGGACCAAGACATCGCAAACGGCATAACAACGTCTATATTTGGTGGCCCTGTGGTAACCGGATCTACATGGTCAACAAACTTCGATGTTGAAAATAACGACACCGGCCTAAACAACCAATGGCTCGTTATCTTAAACAAAGACGGAGAAGTTATCCGAAACCTAACTTATGGAGGTAATCGTAACGACTTCTCCAACAGTATTATACGCTGCAAAGACGGAGGCTATGCACAAGTAGGCTTTACCAATTCCGAAAGCATGGATAGCTCCAAATCAAAATTGAACGGAGACGTGTGGATATCAAAGATGGATTTTACGGGAAATATCCTCTGGAAGAATGTCCTCAAAGAACCATACGAAGATATTTTAACCAAAGTAATTGAAAACCAATTTGGCTTCTTGATTGCCGTTGGTAGCACTCTCTCCACAAATAAAAACAAGCAGTTTTGGATAGTTAAATTTGACCAGAGCGGCAGAGTTATTTTAAATAAAAAATACGGAGATTCGGGATTTGAACATCTTACTTCGGTTGCAGAATGTACAGACGGAGGAATAATCGTTTGCGGCTATTCTTCCTATAACACCCTTGAGAACCAATACATTAAAGGCGGAGAGGATTTTTGGGTAATTCGCTTAGATGCACAAGGAGATATTGTCTGGAAAAAGACTTTTGGAGGACCTAATAATGAGCGTGCTACTGCCATTATCGAATATAAACCCGGTGTTTATTACGTTCTTGGCTCTAAAATAAATACTTTTGAAAAAGATTTGGGGAAAAATAACACAACAGACTTTTGGCTACTACGCATAGACGAGCGCGATTGTTCCGAAATGAAACCCCGATTTACGATTGATGTTCCTAAAAATGTAGAAAAAATGGGAGTACCCATTCGTTTTAAAAATATGACGGCTTTTGCTGAATCATATCTCTGGAATTTTGGCGATGGAAGTATTTCAAATCAGCGATCTCCCCAAAAAATATATGATTCACCGGGAGTTTATCAGGTTCGGCTAACCGTTTTTGCCAATGAAACCTGCTATCAAACATTTGTTTATCCCGATCCCATTATCATTTACTAAATAACTAATGTCTTCCGTTACGGTTTATATTGTTAATAAAAGCAATAATCCGCTTCCGTTTTATGCATCTGACGGGGCTTCAGGCTTAGATTTATGTGCTTTTGTGCCAGAATCTGTTGAATTATTGCCCCATAAAAGGTTTTTATTCTCTACGGGTTTATGGATAGAGATACCTATTGGCTATGAGGCACAAATACGCCCCAGAAGCGGTTTGGCTTTGGATAGCGGTATAACAGTTTTGAATAGCCCCGGAACTATTGATGCCGATTACAGAGGGGAAATAAAAGTACTGCTGATTAACTTGGGAGATAAGCCCGTTTGGATACAAAATGGAATGAGAATAGCACAACTTGTTGTTGCTCCCGTTGTAAAGGTAAGTTTGCAGGAAGTTTCTGCCTTAAATGCTACAACAAGAAATGAGGGCGGCTTTGGCCACACCGGAATTATCTAAATGAAAAAAGGCCGCTTATAGCGACCTTTTTTTCATCATTTAAAACTAAAACTTTATTTTGCTGAGCCGTATAGAACACCGGCACAAGCACTTCCTTTGTTTAATAAAGCAACTAAAATATAGGTATCTGTAGCACTACAAGTAACATCAATATATTTGTAAGCAGATTTTTCATCATCAGATAGATTACTAATCAATAAGTTACCTTTTTTGTCCGCAAGGCCAAAAATAATTGGACCGGCTCCTGAAACGGACTCGTCCATACAGCCAACAAAGCGATATTTATTTCCTGAATACAGTGTAATCTCTGATTTTGCTCCTTTTTCGTCAAGTTTGGCGTATAATCCGTCAACAAGCGTATATCCACTCAGGGTGCTTGCGCAAGACTTAAATACATAAGAACAATCCTGTGCTTTGGTTATTGCGGGTAGAGCAAAAATCAACGCGCAGATAACTATTTTGAATAATGATTTCATATTTTTATGGCAGTCAAAATTAGGTTAAGAAACAATTTTATTACGGAAAGCCTCTATTTTTTTGGTGATTTCGGCCATTACCTCTTTGCTAATCTCAACTTTACTCTTCGTATTAATTGTTAGCTCAGCAGTATCGCCGCTTTTCTTGGTGTTTGGAGCAGCTTCTTCATAAGAGATAGTTACTTTATCAAAACTGGCTTTAAGGTCGTTTAAATCTTTAGCTAAGTCCACAAAGCCTTCTTTGTCTTTGTATGTTTCTACTAATGCTATCAAACTTCCTAAGGATACCTTTTGCTCACCAACTCTGGTTTCGATTGCAGGATTAGATTTAGCTTTAATGAGTTGGGTGGAGAGGTATAAGCCTTCTACCCAGCCGCCGGCCATCACTAAAATACCAATATCAGCACGGTCAGTTTGCTTTAAATGTGCATCTGCCATTTTGAACTGCTCGGTAACTAATTGAATTAAGGAATCCGGTTTGTCTAAATTAGCTTCTACACCTTTAATTGTTTCTAACTCAAAAGCACCCAAAATATTTAAAGCTGTTCCCAATTTGTTAACGGCTTCTAATAATGAACGAGATTCTTGGGTTTGAGAATAGAGTGCTGCATAACCTAAATCAGCTCCATAAACACCCATATTTAGACCTTGCTTATAGGTCTTTGTGTATTTTGCAGCATTTTGTGCGGGGTTAAGCATCTTTGCATTAAAATTAGCACCGGATTTTTTAACTAATGTAGCTATTTCTACCGGTGATGGTACTGTCTTGATAATATCTCCAACATTTTGGAGCATTCCTGTATCAAATTTAAGTGCCAGAGTATCTTGGGTAGCTTCGCCTGTCGTTTTTCCCGGGTCAGACTTGCACCCAAACATTAACGATGATCCGATAAACAGACCAATAATTCCTGTTTTGATGTTTAACATAATATGTGTGTGTATTTTAAACGCCGCAAAGTTAATATTTTTTACAATTCAAACAAGTATCTAATATATTTATTAGGTGTTTTTTTAAGGTAAAAACATGATAAGTTAGCAATTTTGGGGCTATTTAGTTGATTTTTAGTACTTAATTTAACGTAATTTTCAGATTTAGGTCGTTTAATTTTAAAAAAGATGCTTTGGGTGTGGATAAAATACTTTAGTTAAGTTGCATTTTTACGATATAAAAGTACTGTTTTTAGGAAAAAAACTCACGCATTTTTTGGAAAAAGGTTTTTTCGTTTGGTCCCGGATTTGGGTTAAAGTTACGTGAGCTTCGCAGTTTTTCCATAATCTGTCGTTCTTCAGAGGTAAGTTGCTGGGGAGTCCAGACATTGATATGGATAAGCTGGTCTCCTATGCCGTAGCCGTCCATATTGGGTATTCCTTTTCCTTTTAGCCGGAGTACTCTTCCGGAATGAGTTCCGGCAGTTATTTTTATTAGATGGTTTCCGTGTAGGGTAGGGATTTCTATTTGGGTGCCTATGGCAGCATCAGCAAAGTTGAGATATAGTTCGTAGATAACGTTATTTCCTTCTCTGGTAAAGTGCTGGTGGGGCAGTTCTTCTATTTGGATGATGAGGTCTCCATTTGGGCCGCCTCGTTTTCCGGTGTTTCCTTCGCCGCGCATACTTAGTTGCACTGAGTTATTAACTCCGGCCGGAATGTTTATTGAAACTACATCTTCTTTGGGGCGTGTGCCTTCACCGGAGCAAGTCTTGCAGGGTTTGGCAATAATTCTTCCTTCTCCGTGGCATGTTGGGCATGCGGTTACGAATATTTGCTGTAAGAAGCCGTTTCCTGTGGCATGACGAACTTCGCCGCGTCCGTCGCATTTTGGGCACATTTGCACGGAATCAGGATCTTCTGAACCCGATCCGTGGCAGGTTGGGCAAGGAGTTTGCCTATTCAGTTTTATTTTTTTCTGAGTAGGTTTTGAGATTTCTTCGAGGGTTAATTTCACTCGTACTCTCAGGTCGGAGCCTCTGATACCTTTTTTACGGCCGCTTTTTTGGCGTTGTCCGCTAGCGCCAAAAATATCTTCAAAGCCGCCACCGCCAAAGAAAGCCCCAAAAATATCATTAATATCGCCGTTAAAGCCGCCACCGCCCATATTGCCCATACCGGCATGGCCAAAACGGTCATATTTAGCGCGCTTCTCTGAATCTGATAACACTTGATATGCTTCCGCAAGTTCTTTAAATTTCTCTTCTGCTTCTTTGTTATCTGGGTTTCTATCCGGGTGATACTGCATAGCAGATTTCCGGTAGGCTTTTTTTATTTCATCTTCGGTTGCCGTTTTAGAAACGCCAAGGATCTCGTAATAGTCTTTTTTTGCCATAAATTATTCTCCAACAATAACTTTTGAAACTCGGACTACTTTTTCTTGGAACTTGAATCCGGTTTCTATTACATCTAATATTTTTCCCTTCATATCTGGATTGGGGGAAGGAACGCTTGCGATTGCATCGTGTTCATTGGGGTCTAATGGTGAGCCGATGCAAATGATTTCTTGAACTCCATTTTTCTGCAGATTTGCGCGTAGGTTTTTATCCATCAAGTGTAAGCCTTTTTTTAGGCCGTCTAAATCTGTGGCAGAGTCGGCAGCACGAATGCTGCGCTGAATTTCATCAACCATCGGTAGAATTATTGACAGCATATCTTCTTGGCCATAGCGGATAAGGTCCGTTTTTTCTCGGTTAGTGCGTTTGCGAAAGTTATCAAACTCGGCAGATAGCCGGATAAATTTATCTTTCCATTCGCTAATTTGCTGGTTTAAAATATCGTTATCTGAGGGCAAAGTTGAGTTAGTGTCTATTCCTTCTTCGGAAGGTGTTTTGGTGTGGTCTGTTTCAACCGTTGTTTTTCCTATGTTTTCTTGTGTTTTAGGGTCTATTGTTTCTTGCTCAAAAGAATCTATCATAAATGTAAATAGTTATTTTTTTTCTGATTCTGCTACTAAGGATGTTTTCTTGTAATCTTCCCACGACTGCTTTTGGTAAATGTCTTCTGCGTAGTATTTCAAGATAGGCATCATAGCGGAAGGTTCCATATAGCCGGCTACGGGTGAAAGTACCTCTGCATTTTTTGACATGATAACGGTCGTGGGGTAGGTCAATTTTCCGTTAAGCAAGAGAGATGCCAATTGATTAACTCTGCTTTGTGGCATTAAGCCGAACATTTTCCCTTGAAAACGGATACTGTCTTTGGATTCTGCGTTTAACCTAACGGCATAGTATTTCTCATTTATATAGCTGATTATCTGCTCATTAGAATACGTTTTTTGCTCCATAATTTTGCACCACGCACACCAGTTGGTGTAAACATCAACCAAAATTTTACGGTTATTGAGTGATGCCATATCTACAGCGTACTCCATTGAAACCCAATGAATTGAATTAGAAACCTTATCGTTTGCGGTAACTTTTGGAAAAAGACAAATTGTCAAAAGCAATACAGACAAAATTACAGTTTTCACAGCGTTAAGATTTAATCATACAAAGTTATGTTTTTTTGTCTTAGGTGCGTAAAAAGAAAGTACTTTTGCGGTCATTTTAGATCATGCAACTTCTTCAACAGCGAGTAGTGGATGCGGCTGTTTTGCTAGCTCAGCAGGTTTTGAAGCCGGAGTCAGCTTATGCAAAGGCGGCTACTACAACGATAACTGCCCTCTTGAAAATACAAAATAAACCTGTTCATGTGGTACGTGAAATGCAAAGACTTTGCCAGGAAAACGCCAAGTTAATGCCTTTCTTATCATACTTTTGTGAATTAGCACTCTGCTTTTACTTAGTTGATGAAACTGTTCCTGAGGAATTTTTTGACACTTTGGAATGGGAGGCTGCCGAAGATTTTCTGCATGAGCTAAATCCGGCTATGAATGGCTTTTATCAAGGATTAGCTTTATATTTATTAGAATGTTTAGAGATTCAGGCGCATCCTAACATTCTTGATTTCGTTGATAACTTTTTGTTGGGTGAGGAGGAAGTATCCGAGCAGGATATAGATCCGATAGTTCCGGTTTATGATCAGGCTGAGCTTATTGAGTCATTAGACCCGGCAGATGCGTTGCAGATGGCTGTTAAGTCTGATTTTCCGGAGTTAGTCTTGTTTTTTAATGAGCAGTTTGAGTCTCCGTCAGCTTGTTTGCAGGCATCACGCCAGCTTAGTTCTGAAAAACATTCTTTATTAACGCCCGTTTTGGCATCCTTACTTGCGTTGCGTTATGGCCGTGATGTTTTAACAATTTATGAGTAACCCTGCGTTACCAAGCATTAAACGTACCAGTTTACAGCTTGGAGTAGCTGCCGGATTACTATCGGTATTTTTTCATTTTTTATTTTATGCGAATAACTGGCATTTCTGGCTATTTTCTGGTTTTGTGTTATTAGCAGCTACTTATTTAACGACATCTATCTTTTACGGAATTGTTATTTGGCGGCTGCGTGCGAATCCGGCTATTTTGGTAACATTTCCGGTTATTTTTTCAATCTGTGTGTTATCTGGTTCGGTTGCAGGAATTGTTGGAACGGTTTATGACACTGTATTTTATAGCTCAATTGACCCTGAATACGATGTTAAGGTTATTCAGCAAGCTATTATTCAGGCAGATTCAACCACTAAACGGCCGGAATCCGGTTATTCTGAATCTGATAGAATCCAAATCAAAACGACCTTAAAAAAACAGTTGGATTATGCCCAAAAGAATCCGCATACATTTTTGGAATTATTGAAGTCCAGAATGGTAGCTCTCATTGCTTACGGAGTTATCATCGGCTTTTTGTTGGGAGTAGTAATGCGAGATATTCCGGCAGCTAAACCGGATGCAGAGCTAATGTCTTGGTAGTTTAGATTAGTATTATTCGATATTTTGTTGGGCATAACGCAAACCTAAGATCCCCAAAATAGCCAATGCCACCCAGATAGTAGCTGTTAAGGGTTCTTGAAGTAAATATTTTCCGATAGAAAAAAGTGAACCATACACGATTGCTATGCCGGAAATCCATGCTAAAATCAAGTAACGTATTGAAGTATTTTGGGTGCTACCATACTTTCCCCAGATTCCGGAAGGAGATACACGCTTCACAAAATTTTGTAAAGTAGTTTCTTGCGTTGGCGGTGTTAGATAAGTAACTAATAACCAGCCCACAGTAGTTAAAAAAACGGTTAACAAAAAGGTATTGGGAAATTGAAAAAAGGAGTTTGGGCTTTTGTGGTCAATAACGATATACCAAAATTGGCAAAACCCAAATACGATTAACGGAATAACAGTGGCTGCCCATTCGCTCCACGCAGAAATACGCCACCAATACCACCTTAAAATCAACACTAACCCCAAACCGGCACCACATTCTATCAAAAAAGCCCACGTTCCGGCAATACTTTCTAACTGTGTGGTTGCAAATAAACTAATCAGCATCATCACGATTGTGGCTATTTTCCCGGTATAGACAAGTTTTTTTTCAGAAGCCTCAGGGTTAAAAAAGAATTTATAGGCATCATTAACGATATAAGACGCGCCCCAGTTCAATTGGGTTGAGAGGGTACTCATATAAGCTGCTAAGAATGAGGCTAATAGAACCCCTTTAAGTCCGGCTGGTAGGTAGTCTTTCATTGCATAGACGTAGCCGAGTTTGTATGTTTGCGGGGTCAAATTGGGGTATAAAACTGTTGCAGCGAGACCTACGATTATCCACGGCCATGGACGCACAGCATAGTGTAGGCACTGAAATAGCAAGGTAGAGCGTTGGGCATCTTTTTCTGATTCGGTGCTCATCATACGTTGTGCGATGTAGCCGCCGCCACCCGGCTCCGCACCCGGATACCAACTTGCCCACCATTGCACCCCAATAAAGGCAAAAAATGACCCAATCCCGAGTACAAAACCGCTCCCACTACCCAGAGAGGGAAAAATATCCAGCTTCTCCGGTTTTACTTTGCTAACCAAACCCGACATACCGCCGATTTCCGGTAAATCTAAAATAACAACAGCCAGCACAATGCACCCCAGCATAGCTAAAACAAATTGAAAAGCATCTGTAAACAAAACTCCTCTTAATCCGGAATAAGTTGCGTACGCAGTAGTCAAAAGCATCAACCCAGCTAACCAAAGTAAAGATTCTATGTAAGAAATGTTGAAAAAGACTTGCAGGATAGTCATCATGGCGAGATTTACCCAGCCGATAATGAGGGCATTTAGAAAAAGCCCTAAATAAAAAGCCCGAAACACCCGCAGCAAAGTAGCTTCCCTGCCAGAATAACGCAACGTAATAATCTCTAAGTCTGTAAGTACATTTGCCCGATACCAATAGCGTGCAAAGAAAAATGTGGTCAATAATCCGCCTAAGGCCATATTCCACCAGAGCCAATTGCCGGCAATACCGTTTTGAGCGATAATTTCGGTAACTGCTAACGGCGTGTCTGCCGCAAAGGTTGTAGCGACCATACTTAGACCGGCTAACCACCAACTGGTTTGCCTACCACCTAAAAAAAAATCCTGAATAGTGCTGTTTCCCCGCTTCCTTGAAGCCCAAATACCAATACCCAAAGAAAGTACCAAAAATAAAACTACTGCTACCCAATCAATTAAAGTCAGCATAGTAGTTTACGTTTTCTTGGTTTTTAGTTCTGTTGCCGGATTTCCAAAAACGGTGATATTGGGTGATACACTGCTGATTACATTAGAACCTGGTGCAATTTTTGCACCTTTGCCAATCTTGATATAAGGCGAAATGATACTACCGGAACCAATAAAAGCATCTTCTTCAATAACCGCTCCACTGCCAATGACTGCTTTGGATGAAATGATAACCCGTGAATCTATTCGGCAATCTGCTTCTATAACGCAGCCTGCTCCTAAGTGTATAAAACTTGCTAAATCACTATTGATCCCAATAATTGCGCCGGCGTGAATGATATTTCCCACCCCTAACCGTAGGTTCTGAGAAAGTATTGCGCTGTGATGAATAACCGAAATTGGCTGATTACCAGATAATTTTGTTATCTTTAAACTTTCCCGCTCTGATACCTTTGTTTCTATATCAGCTACTATAAAGTTCATTCGCTCCGTTTTTAGGAGTTTTTGAAAGGTATTATCTTGTATATTTCCCAAAATAGGAATATCGTTTAGCTCTTGGGTGGGTTCATTGGGGTTTAAACTCAAAAAGCCATATACCACAAAGTCTTGCAGATTCAGGATTTCAGCAACTTGGCGCGCCAAAAGCCCAGTCCCAATAACCATAACAGGGAGTTTTCCGGTATCCATCTTTTTCAATAAAATTTAAAACTTACCTCTTACACGAACTACATTACCCCCGCCCGATATTTCTTTCTTACTTTCTACATAAAAAGAGTCATTAGAAAAAGTGTGCTCTAATGTTGTTAAGTTAGATAAATCATCAGGAGATAAAAAATATACTTTATTGGGTGCTTGTTGAATTACTGAAAATTTTAAGTTTTTGTCAATTGTTTTTGGGGGATATTGATAGCGAATAGTGCTTCCGTTTCGGGTTAAGAATATGGAGTCTGCTTTTGTATTTTCATTGTAAATTCCGGATGAATTCCAGTCATAGGAATAAACTTCTACGTAGTGAACTCCGCCAGCTTTTAATGGTGTGTTTTTAATGCTGAAAGAGTCTATTTTGGTTTCGTTATTCCAAGTAACTTTCCAGTAATAAGTTTTACCTGGTTCAAGGTTTTTGGGGTATTTATAGATTGGGGAATTTAGCGTTGTGTCCACAATTAAGGAGTCAAAGGTATTTTTGGGGGATACCTTTAAGATAGATTGGCCTGCTGTGGGTAATTGCCAGAAAAAAGATATGCAGCAGGGATTTTGTGGCTGGGCATAAAAAGGAGAAGTCAAAGAAAATTTTACATCTTTTACAACATCTGGTTCTGTTTTTTGGCAACTTAAAAAAAATAGCATTGAAACGCTTAGTGTAAGTTGCAAGAGGTTATTTTTCATAGGCTTACTTTTTGTTTTTGGGTTCGTTCACGTTCTGTTTTGTCTAAGACGATTTTGCGCATCCGAACAGATTTGGGGGTTACCTCTACATATTCGTCTTCTTGGATATACTCCAAGCATTCCTCCAGAGAAAATCGGATTGCCGGTGCTAATATAATATTTTCATCGCTACCTGCAGCCCGAATATTTGTTAAATGCTTCGTTTTTTGGACATTTAGCACAAGATCGTTTCCGCGAGTATGTTCACCAATGATTTGTCCGCCATAAACATCCACATTGGGATCCACAAAAAACAATCCTCTATCTTGAAACTGAAATAATGCGTAGGCAACGGTGAGTCCACTACCCATAGAAATCAGGACTCCATTAGTTCTGCCTAAAATATCTCCTTTATAAGGTTGGTATTCATAAAACCGGTGAGACATCACCGCTTCACCCCGCGTAGCCGTAAGCATTGTGCTGCGCAAGCCGATTAGCCCGCGTGCCGGAACGTAAAACTCTAAGTGCTGTAAACTTCCCTTAGGTTCTATGATAAATAACTCTCCTTTACGGGAATTTACTAATTCAATAACTTTTCCAGAAAAACTCTCTGGAACATCGACTACTAAATGTTCGATAGGTTCATTTTTGATGCCGTCAATTTCTTTGAAGAGCACTTGTGGCTGCCCAACTTGAAATTCATAACCTTCTCTACGCATGGTTTCTATGAGTATTGAGAGGTGCAGCACTCCCCGCCCATAAACTAAGTAAGAATCTGCTGAATCGGTTTCAAATACCCGCAGAGCTAAGTTTTTTTCGGTTTCTTTAAACAGCCTATCCCGTAGGTGGCGAGAGGTTACATATTTTCCTTCTTTACCTAAAAACGGAGAGTTATTGATTGTGAATAACATACTCATCGTTGGTTCATCTACCTGCAAGAGAGGCAATGCTTCGGGGCATTCTATAGCCGTAATGGTTTCGCCAATTTCAAAATTTTCTAAGCCAACGATGGCGGCAATATCACCGCAGGTAACTTCAGCTGCTCTTTGTTTTTCAAGCCCTTCAAAGGTATAGAGTTCTTTTATTTTGGATTTAACGATGCTACCATTTCGTTTGATGATAGACACTTGCTGGCCTTCTTTAATTGAGCCACGGGTTACACGCCCGATAGCGATTCTGCCTACATAGTTAGAATAATCTAAGGAAGTAATCTGAAGCTGAAGCGGGCCTTCTACGGATTTAGATGTGGGAATTTCTTCAATAATGGTATCTAACAAAAAAGAGATGTCTCGGGTTGGGGTTTTCCAGTCTTTTCCCATCCAGCCAGATTTCCCTGATCCATAGACTGTTTTGAAGTCTAACTGCTCTTCGGTTGCGTCTAAAGAAAAAAGTAAATCAACTACGTTATCCAGTACTTCGTCAGGGCGGCAGTTGGCTTTATCTACTTTGTTGATGATAATAATTGGTTTTAGGCCAAGTTCGATGGCTTTTTTCAATACAAAGCGAGTTTGGGGCATTGGTCCTTCAAAGGCATCTACCAATAGCAAAACACCATCAGCGATACGCAATACGCGCTCTACCTCCCCTCCAAAATCTGCGTGGCCGGGTGTGTCTAAAATATTAACTTTAAATCCTTTATATCTAATAGAAACATTTTTAGAAACAATAGTAATACCGCGTTCTCGCTCTAATTCATTGTTATCCAAAATCAACTCACCCGGGTTTTGGTTCTCTCGAAATAAATTTCCGGTGTGTAAAATTTTATCAACTAATGTTGTTTTGCCGTGGTCAACGTGCGCAATGATAGCAATGTTTTTTAGCGGGAGCATATTTTGCTTTTTTAAAAAAGCGGCTGCAAAGTTACAGCTTTTTATCAGACATTTACATAAGATTGAATAACTACTTTTATGAATTTTAAACTTTTATGGGATAATTTTGGGGATGATAAATGCCTGAAGTATCTTTTACCTGAAAAAGGTAGCTTTCGGTCGAAAAATAATCTACAATTTGATTATTACATAGAACTTTGGGATAGCAATGCGGTGGTGGATACTGATTACGGAAGCATTTAGGATAGCTATTCATGCGATTACGAGTCATCGGTTAAGAACGTTCTTAACTATGCTGGGTATTTCTATCGGGATTTATGCCATAACGGTTATTTCTACGCTGGTTTATTCAATGCAGATGTCCCTAACCAGCAGCTTATCGGCTTTGGGAAACACTGTTTTGTATGTACATAACTGGCCGTGGAAAGATAATTCAGAGGATTGGTTTAAATACTTTAACCGCCCCAAAGTAAACTATCGGGATTTTTTGAAACTTAAGAATAACTTAAAAAATGTTGAGGGAGTTTCTTTTGAAGCTGTAAAGAACGGTGTTACCCTAAAAAGTGGCGGTAATTCTGTAGATAATGCTCGGGCGGTTGGGGTAACTTATGATTATCAAATAATTTCTGACCTAAAATTTAGCTTTGGCAGGTTTTTTAGCCACTTAGAAATAACTTCCGGCAGAAATGTTTGCATTTTGGGTTATGGGATAAGCCGGATATTATTTGCCGATGCAAACCCAATTGGCCGCTATATAACCCATCGAGGAAAAAGACTTTTAGTTATAGGTATTCTTGAAAAAGAAGGCTCACCAGATATTTTTGGCCAAAGTAATGATGAAATGATGTTAGTGCCGTTTCCCGTCATGTCTCAACTATACAATTTAAGCGGTCGCAGAATAGATAAGGTGATTTCCATAAAAGCCGTAAGCTATGAAAAAGTTCCAGAGGTAGAAAGTGATATTATCGGCTTAATTCGAGCATCAAGAGGCTTGAAACCAAATATTGAGGATAATTTTTCAATCAACAAACAGGAGGCTTTGATGGAAGAGCTAAATAGTATATTTGGTGCGCTAAATACCGGCGGAATCTTCATCAGTTTATTGGCATTATTGGTTGGTGGTTTCGGAATAGCGAATATCCTGTTTGTTTCAGTAAAAGAGAGAACAGCTGAAACCGGGATACAAAAAGCCTTGGGAGCAACGAGAGAATTTATTTTGATGCAATTTTTATTAGAAGCACTGCTGCTATGCCTCTTAGGCGGAATAGTAGGAATAGCATTTTTGTACTTAACGGTGATTGTGGCTACATTATTATTGCAGTATCTGGATATAAACATCACGGTTTATGTTGCGTTTAAAGATATACTTATCGGAATTGGTTTATCACTGTTTATCGGTTTAGTTTCCGGAATTTGGCCTTCATACCAAGCTGCTAAAATGGACCCGGTAGAAGCTATCAGAACAAAATAAAATTACCGTATTACACGTGAGATTATAATCCAGAATGGATGGTAAAAAAATCCAAAAATATCTAATACGATAGTGAAAAATAAACAAGACCAATATTTTGCATATTGGATTTTTTATTTTATTTTTGGTTTTTAATATAAATCATTATGTCATTTGCATTATATATTCCTGTATCAGAAAGTTTGACTGAGTTGAGAAAATCATTAAAATCATCGTCTTTAATGATGCAACCTCGCATCAAAATGTTGGTAGCGATGAAAGAGGCGGGCAGTAAAGGTATTTCTAAACGTGAGTTGATGGATACCATTGGTGCCAGCAGTCAAAGCATCCACAATTGGCGCACTGCCTACAAAAAAGGAGGTATGGACACCTTGCTACATAATGGTAGGAAAGGGAAAGCAGGAAAGCCATCAGTGTTCACCAAGGAAGAGCATAAAAAAATGGAAGAGAAACTGCATGACCCTAAAAATGGACTGGCAGGGTATATTGAACTCAAGGAATGGATAGCCAATGAGTTTAACAAGGATATTAAATACAACACAGTGCTTAAATATGCCACAAAGCATTTTGGGACAAAGGTAAAAGTAGCTCGCAAAAGCCATGTCAAAAAAAATGAACAAGCTGTTGAGGATTTTAAAAAAACTTTATTAATAAAATAACCAATATAATCCTTTCATTTTCAATAGATTTTCAATCTGTTAATCTCTATTTTCAAGACGAAAGCCGTTTTGGATTACATACCAAGTATGGTAGAGGTCTTACGGCCAAGGGCATTCAACCGGTGTGTACTTTCCAACAAGTTTTTCAATACACTTATCTTTTTGGAGCATTTTCTCCTGTAAGTGGTACGCAATTCCAACTGGAGATGCCTAGTTGCAATGGAGAAACTTTTCAAATTTTCATTGATGAATTTTCATTGCAAGAACCTGAAGAATACAAAATAATGGTTTTGGATAATGGTGCATTCCACAAGGCAAAAAAACTAATCATTCCAAAAAATATCTTCCTATTATTTCTACCTCCTTACAGCCCAGAGTTAAACCCTGCTGAAAAGATATGGCAACATATCAAAAGAAAGTTTACCAATAAACATTTCGAAAATTTAGAACAAATCAGCACATTCTTTGACCAAGCAATAAAGAACCTAAGCCCTCAAATGGTAATGTCTATATGCACATTCAAATATATGAATATAGATACATTTTGGTCTAATTAAAATATCATTATCGTATTAGTTAATTAATTCAAAATCAAATAGTTAAATATTTTTATTCTTTTTGTCGTGTAACAAGCTCGCAATATCTCTTCCGGAAATACTTCATTGAAAAATGTTGTTTCGATGGTAAGTACTTTTTACTGCCTCAAACATACTCCTTTTTAACAATTACTCCCCATAAATTAGGATTGACCCATTTTTTATCGGACAATAGCGGTTATATTTTATTTTTGCAACCCTATTTCAAGGTAGATTTAGTTAGATACATATTGAGGCAAAGTACTTTCATACAGTTTTTGCAGAGACTCTATGTCATTGGCTACCTCATCTATTTGGATTTCTGATGTTTCGATAACCGTTCCAATTTTATGAATAGGAATATTTTGTTTTTGGGCTAATGCAAGCACATTAGTTTCATTTTGGGGAGAAACAGATACTAACACTCTTCCGGCACTTTCACTGAACCAGAATAATGCTGAATGCAGGTCAGTTGGATTTTTTACCTTAATGCCGAACTTTCCTACAATAGCTGATTCTATCAAGGTGATGACCAAACCTCCTTCTGACACATCATTTGCTGTTTGCAGCCATTTGTGGGTATTTGAATCCTGTAAAAACCGATGCAACTTTAACTCTTCTGATAAATCCAAATAGGGTGCAAAATCAGACTCTATATGATTGATTTGCAACAACACAGACGAATTAAGGTCTAATTGCTGCTGGCCAACAACAAATAAAATATCTCCGGGATTCCGAAAGGCTATACCAATGTGCTGTTCTGAAAAATTATCCATTAGCCCAACCATACCGATTGTTGGGGTGGGATAAACAGGCCCCTCAAAAGAAGATTGATTGTAAAAGCTAACGTTTCCGCCTGTAACGGGTAGCAAAAACGCTTCGCAAGCAGCTTTCATACCTAAAATAGCTTGGGTAAACTGCCAATATACTTCCGTGTTATATGGATTTCCGAAATTCAGGCAGTTGGTGATGCCAAGCGGTTTAGCACCGGTGCAGGCAATATTTCGGGCTGCTTCGGCTACAGCATGTGCACATCCCAAGAATGGATCAGCATAAACATAGCGGGAATTACAATCTACGGTCATCGCAATAGCTTTTGAAGTATTGTGAATCTTAACAATCGGTGCTGCCGAAGGTTTATGGGTCGTCAAATTAGCCGTTCCTACCATGGAGTCATATTGCCGATAAATCCACTTCTTAGATGCAATATTGGGATGGGCTAAAACAAGAGCCAAAGATTTTGGGAAGTCGAAATCTGCAAATACTGATGATAGGTCAGGTTTCTGTCTTTTTTTGAATCTGTCAGGTTCTTGAAATTGGCGTTCATAGACCGGCGCACCGCCACCTAAAACTAAACTTTCTGCCGGAACTGAACCCAAAAGTTCCGTATTGTCAAAGTAACGAATCATTCCACTATCTGTAACAACTCCAATTTGAGTGCAGGGTAAATCCCATTTTTGAAAGACAGCTTCAATAGCTGCAGTCTTATTTTTATCAGCTACGATTAACATTCTTTCTTGGGATTCTGACAATAGGATTTCAAACCCATGCATATTTGCTTGTCTTGTAGGAACTTGGTTTAGCCAGATGTCCATTCCTACGCTCCCTTTGGCGGACATTTCTGCGGTGGAGCAGGTGATTCCGGCTGCGCCCATATCTTGAACGCCTACAACGGCACCTGTTGCTATTGCTTCTAAGGTAGCTTCTAAAAGTAGTTTTTCAGTAAAGGGATCTCCCACTTGAACGGCAGGGAGTTGTTCTGCACTATTTTCTGTTAAATCTGCGGAGGCAAACGTTGCGCCGTGAATACCGTCTTTGCCGGTAGCTGACCCTACAATATAAACTGGGTTTCCAATGCCGATTGCTATTGCGGAAGCTGTTTTATTTTGCTCTAAAACGCCTACTGACATTGCATTTACGAGGGGATTTACATTATAGCAGGAATCGAAGTAAGTTTCCCCGCCTACGGTTGGAACACCAAAGGCGTTTCCGTAGTCTCCGATACCCCGCACAACGCCGCGTAGCAGTTGAGTAGTCTTTGGAAGCGATAAGTCCCCAAAACGTAACGAGTTTAACGCAGCAATCGGGCGCGCACCCATTGTAAAAATATCACGATGAATACCGCCTACACCTGTAGCAGCCCCCTGATAAGGCTCAATCGCAGACGGATGATTGTGAGATTCTATTTTAAAGCAAACCGCTAACCTATCTCCAATATCCATTAAACCGGCATTTTCTTCTCCGGCGCCTGCCAAAACTCCCTTACCGGCTCTCGGAAGTTTCTTAAGCCAAAGAATAGAATTTTTATAAGAACAATGCTCACTCCACATAACAGAATACACACTGAGTTCTAAAAAGTTAGGCTCATGTCCTAATATTTCAGTAATCCTGTGATACTCCTCCGATAACAAACCTAATTTTTGGGCAGTTTCAACGGTTGTTGGGCTGGTGTCTATACGCATACAACTATATTTTGCAGCAAAGTTAAAGGTTAGTACTTAGAATTACGCTACGTTAGTTTATTCAACTGTTTTTTACACAAAAGAAATAGTTGAATAAATATTTTTCCATGAATAGAAGTTTTTCAAATAAAAAAAAGCCCTTATGTAGGGCTTTTTTAAAAATAGGTTGGGCGGTGGTCTACTCTTCCGGGTTTTATCCCAGTACCATCGATGCTGAAGGGTTTAACTCCTGACTTCATCAATAGGACACCCAAAAGTTCAAAACAGTGCTAATAGCCATTTTTGTTCTTCTGTTTTATCAAGCAACATAAGTTTGTTTTCATTGGATTGCGGCAACCGGATAGTAAGTCCAAAGATTGTCTTTAAAATATCAATAGCTTTTTCAGGGCTTATTCCTGCCTTTTTGATGTTTAATTGACGTTCTAACTCTTTGTATAACTTGCAAGCAGCAAAAGCAATGCAAATATGTGCTTCTATCCTACGTTTTTTGTAATGATAAATTGGTCGCACTCTTAAATCTGTTTTAATAACTGATGTTACGCAAGGATATCATTAATTTAGCTGTATGAATGTTGAAAACATAGCCGACCTATACCAAGAATCTCTGATGGAGCGCGTTGCATAACCTCTAAATTTTTAAAAAAGCCCAAATTTTCTCCCGTTCAAAATAAATTTTGATTTTTTGGGGAGTTTTTGGGGAGTTTTTGGGGAGTTTTTTTTACAATTTACGAGCGTGTTGCATAACCTCTAAATCTTTAAAAAAGCCCAAATTTTCTCCCGTTCAAAATAAATTTTGATTTTTTGGGGAGTTTTTGGGGAGTTTTTGGGGAGTTTTTTTTACAATTTACGAGCGTGTTGCATAACCTCTAAATCTTTAAAAAAGCCCAAATTTTCTCCCGTTCAAAATAAATTTTGATTTTTTGGGGAGTTTTTGGGGAGTTTTTGGGGAGTTTTTTTTACAATTTACGAGCGTGTTGCATAACCTCTAAATCTTTAAAAAAGCCCAAATTTTCTCCCGTTCA